>JAFLEG010000432.1 GCA_017302195.1 Verrucomicrobiota bacterium | reverse complement strand
GCCGGATCGCGCCGGTAGATCCACCGTGTCGGTGCACCCGCGGTCCGCACCTCATCCACCGGCACGAATGAGCTGGGATCCGAGGACCATGGCCCTTCGACGCGGTCTGCAGTTTCCAGCAGCACCACGGCATCCTCCGCCTCGCCACGGCGCGGCAGGGAGATCATCAGATGGTCCCGATCCCCGGCCGGATCCGTCACGGTTTCCACCCAGACGCGCAACCTCGGACCGGCCTGACCGGGATCCGCACCCAGGGCATGGTCGAGCAGGTCCGCCTGCCCGTTGCCGTCCGTATCGGCATCGGGATTGCCGGAAAAGGAGATCGCATCACTGCCGCCGGGAGTGCCGCCGGGCGCCAGGCTGGTGCGCCAGTTCCGGGGGTCGCGATGGTCAGGCACCGACTCCGGACGCACCAACACCAGGGAGTAGCCATTCCGGTTGGGACCCGAGGGCCACGGGGAGCGATCCAGGTAGTGGAAGCGCTGCAGCGCCAGGCCGTGCGCGTCCTGCAGCACCAGTTCCTCTCCGCTGTTCGACAGATTTCCATCAAACACACCGGCGATTCGGATGCCGGACCCATGCCGCGCCGCAAAGGCGACCGGGTGCTTCACCACCACCACCCGTTCCCGGGCTCCCAGCAGGGTGCCGCTGGGAACGTTGAACAGGATTCCCGCCGAGAATCGCAGTCCGGTGAGATCCACGGTCCGGGATCCCACGTTCATCAACTCCACAAACTCGAAATCGTCGCGGTCGGAGGTCACCGCCAGCTCTGCGGGCGTGGCGGCATCCGCCGGACGGTAGCAAAACTCGGACACCACGATGTGATTCGAGGACGCCGGCACCACGTCCGGCAGGAACTGCCCCTCCACCAGGGCGCTCCACTCGGTCCCTTCACGGGCCCGCACCTTGAAGAGTGTGGGACGCGTGATGAAGAACGGATCCAGGGTATGCACCTGGCCGGTGCCCGAGGGGATGCCATCCAGCGCCAGGTCGAAGCTGATGTCGGAGCTGCCCGGATCACTCTGGTGCACCTGGACTGCCAGCACATTCCGTCCCGTGCGTACGGCCGACGACGGCAGGTCGTCCCGGGAACTCTGGGCATTGTCGGACGATCCTCCCGTCGCGTAGTCGAGGTGTCCCGCCCCCGAAGGCAGGGTGTCGGTGCGCAGCACCTCGACACCGTTCAGAAACACCGCGGCGCCGTCATCGTAGGTGAGCGTCAGCCGCAGCCGTTCAAACGCGGCGGGATCCGACACCTGAAACTCGGTCCGGAACCAGGTCGCCGCATTCCTCTGGACACCCCCCGTCGCGGGATCCGCATCCACAAAGGACACCACGGTGGCCTCGTCGCCATCGCCGTAGCCGAGCGGCGAAGGACCGCTCTTCCAGGCGCTGTCGTCAAAGCCCACACCATTCCACAGCGGGCCCGGATCGCTGCCGTCGTCGAGGTATCTCCAGACCGCGCCGCTGCGGACCAGCACCGGATCCGGCGGAGGCCCGCCGCCGCCCTCGAAGACCACCCGGATGGCATCCGGATGCACCCCGCCCCCCGGCAGGCGCGGATCCACGCCATTGGTGGTGTAGAGCAGTTCCGATGCGGTGATGGAGAGGCGCACCGGATCCAGCGGCGAAACCGGGCCTCCGGCCGGGTTCAGGACCGGCGCGGCGGTGGTGGGATACAGTCCGGCAGCGCGCAGTTGATTCAACACGATGCCGGAGCGCTGCGGCAGGTACGTGCCCAGAATCCAGTCCCGTTCGCGCTGCCAGTCCGTGAGATCCTGGGGCGGCGAATGATGGTCATCCCCCCACCGCGCGGTCTCGGCGATGACGGCCGTCTCCACGGTGTCGGCCAGCGCACGGTAGCGTGCGACCAGCGCACCGGGGGTCAGCGGACCGCTGCCCAGGAGATGGCGCTGGACCCGGTCTGCGAACTCCATGCGGTACTCGCTGAAACGCCGGAGCCGGTTGTGCGGCTCCCCGACCCAACTGCCCGCGATGTCGGCCCGGGGCGACACCATGGTCAACGGCGAGCGGTCCCGGTTGTTGCCCATCGTGTTCTCGAAATCCCAGAGGTAGAACTTGAAGCCACCCGCCAGGCCGCCGCGGTGGCGTCCGAACCAGAAATTCTTGTTGGGCCAGTCCCAGTTGCCGCCCCAGAGATTGGCCAGCATGTAGTCCATGTAGTTCGGCCCGTCGAAATACTCCGGATAGTCGAGATTGCGAGATCCGTCGGGATTCCACCCCTTGAGCCGCTGATAGGCCGTGAGGGTCGTCACCCCGCGCACTCCCGTGATGAAGGCGTTCCAGGCCGCGAGGTCGCCATTCTTGGCCTCGCCGGAATTGATGGCGTCCCAGTCCTCCGGTTCGCCGCCGAGATAGGTTGCCGAGAAATCTTCCGCCGGACGTTCGGTGAGGTTGTAGAGGCCCCAGTAGAGTCCGTTGAGATAGAGATGGACGAACCGCCCACGCGCCGAGGGCTGGCCCATCGCCAGGAGGAGGCGGCGTCCGAACTCGTCCCGGATGAACTGCTCGGTGTCACGCGCCGCGTCCCAGGCATAGCCGTCGTTGGCGCCGGCACGCAGCACGAGGGTGTCAAACTCCCGCGCCGCGCCGAACTCCCGGAACAGGTCCTCGCGCAGGCGTCCGGGCCCGTACTCGTCCTTGAACAGCAGCCGGAGCGAGTGCTTCTGGGTGACGTTGCGGTCCCGGAAATAGCCGCCCTGGATGCGCAGTCCGCAGTTCACCTGGAAACGCCCGGTGCCTTCAGGCTCGATCCATTCCATCGAGATCGGACGCTCCCAACTGACGCCGCTGCGCTCGGGGTTGGCATAGATGCCCCGGGTGGCGCCGAACAGGTTGTCCGTCTCCGTGGTGAGGGCCAGCGAGGGCAGCGCCGACAACGCATCGGCCATGCGGTCCCGGTACGCCGCGGAACCGGTGATCCGGGAATCCATCGCATAGTCTGCAGCCACGCTGGCCCAGCGCGGGGGGAATCCGGCCGGCTGCGGGGGCTGCGCCACCACATCCGCCAGAAACAGGTAGGTGTGGGTGTCCACGTCGGTCGGACGGTAGTTCTCCCGGAACGCCGCGGCCCGCACCACGGTCGTGCGTTCAATGCGGATGGGTCCGCCGTAGGCGAGTCCCTGTCCCGGCGCCGGCGCGGATCCATCCAGCGTGTACCAGATCTCGGCACCGGGAGTTTCCGTGGTGAGTTCGAGAGCGAAGGGCTGGGTAAACCGGCCCCGGTTCACGCTGAACCGGGTATCCGCCACCCGGCCCAGGTTCCATCCCGCATCGTTGGCCGCACCAGGCGTTGGCCGGTTCAGAAAGGCGGCCGTCGCAGGCCCCGCCACCTCGGCGAGCAGTTGCACCTCGACCAGAAATTCCGGGTCGTCCGCGCCGGCATTGAGTCCCTGGATGGCAAGCCAGTTGGTGCCGGCCCGCCACGACGACCGCCACGGCTCCAGATCGAGCACCTCCGGTTGGAACACCCCGGACTTGTCGCGCTTCGCAAGGGCGGTGGAATTCCACTCCGGCGCGCCGGACGCATTGCGCGACATGACCGACTGACCGTTCAGGTGAACCACCAGCCCATCATCGACGCGCCATTGAAGCTTCAGCGAACGGAGGGCCTCCGGATCATCGAGCACGAAGGGGATCCGCAGGAATGCCGAGGCATTCCGGCCCGGCATCACACCGGCCAGATCCGTCCGGATCAGCGCGCCATAGGACAGGGTGTCCACGCCATAGACCTCCACCTCGCCCAGGGAGAGCACGTTGTCCTCATCGTCGTTCCCCCCGCCGCCGGACAGGTCGGGATCCGGCGTCCGGACCACCCGCACCGTGCGCGCCGGCACCGGACCCACATTCAAGGCAAACAGGTCCACCTCGATCGCCGCCGGGCTGGCGAGCTGGTTCTCCGGATTCAGTAGTGCGGACCGCCAAACCACGGTGATGCCGTCCTCGGAAACCAATTCCACCGTGATGTCCCGCAGCCGCGACTGGCAGCAACTGGTCCGGTTGCGCAACACCACGCGCCGCACCTCGATCACTGCCCCGAGGTCCACCCACCAGGCCGAGGCATTGTCGTTGGAGTCGGTGTGGGTGAAGGTGTCCGGATCGCCGTCAATGGCCGCCGCAGCCTCCAGGCCAAACCCGGTGGTGGTTTGCAATGCCGTCCCCGTCCGTGCCCGGTTCACATCGCCGCCGGGACCGGACGGCGTCGCGTCGTAGCCCACCCCGAGCCCCGGTCCCTGGAACCATCCCCCGCCCGGGAGGAATGCCGCCGAGGTCCAGTCGGCGGCCAGCGCGGATGCCGTATCCGGCACCAGCACGGACACCGGAGCCCCGGCGAGCAGGTCGCGCACCGTGCCCGACGCCGGCAACCCGTAGGAGACATCCGGCTCCTGCGCTGGATAGGTCGGGGCAAACTCGGACGTCGCGATGCGGGCGCCCGGGGCAAACAACCCCAGATACTCGCCGGCCGCCTCCAGCCGGAAATTGGTGTGGAGGGGTCCGGTCCCTCCCCGGTTCTTGCCGGAGGCAAACACCACGAGGAACTCCCCGGGGCCGAGCGTGCGGTCCGGAAACACCCAGCGCGCGGGTTCACCCGGGGTGTCCGACAACGACCAGCCCCGCAGGGCGACCGGGGAGGCATCCGGATTGTGGATCTCGATCCAGTCGGAGGCCTCCCCGTCCTCGTCGAGCAGACCGCCCTGATTCGACGCCAGGAACTCGCTGATCACCGGCGCCGCGCCTGCCGGGCCGCTGACGGCCACGAGGAGA
>JAFLEG010000431.1 GCA_017302195.1 Verrucomicrobiota bacterium | reverse complement strand
AATCCCGAGGCCACCACGCGCAGGGCATCCACGGCGCTCGCGGCCACCACGGGATTGCCGGTAAAGAAGCGGACAATGAAGGGGGCGCAGGCCACGAACACCAGCCCCACGGCGGTCAGGAACAGGGCGTTGTACCTGCCCGCGATCCACACCGCCCGTTCGGCGCGGTCGGGATTGCCCGCACCCAGCGCCTGGCCCACCAGGGTGGCGGCCGCATTGCTCATGCCCCAGGATGGCAGCAGGGCAAACAGGATCACGCGGATGGCGATGGTGTACCCGGCAATCACCTCGCTGCCGAAGCTGGACACGATGCGGATGAGCAGCACCCAGCTCGCCGTCCCGATGAAGATCTGGAACGTCCCGGAGGCCGAGAGGGTGACCAGCCGCCACAGGACGGCCGGATCGAGGTGCAGGTGCCGGGCGCCCAGTCGGAGGTGTGCCCCGGGACGGACCAGACGCCGGAGCGCGTACAGCGCGCCGACGAGGCGGCCGGTGGTGGTGGCCACGGCGGCACCGGTCAGCCCGAGTTCGGGAAACGGTCCCAGGCCGAAGATGAGGCAGGGACCGAGGGTCATGTTGATGAGATTGGCGAGCGCCAGGGTCCGCAGGGCGATGGCCGCATCCCCGGCGCCGCGGAAGATGGCGTTCACCAGGAAGAGCATCAGCACGCTGGCATTGCCGCCGAGCATGATCCGCGTGAACGGGGTGCCGGTGCGGACGACCCCCTCCTCGGCGCCCATGGCGCGCAGGAGCTCCGGAGCGAAAACCGCCCCGGCCACGCCGCACACCGCAGCCACGCTCAGGCCGAGCCCGAGGGCCTGGGCCGCAGCCCGGGCGGCACCCTCCCGGTCATGCTCCCCGATCCGGCGCGCCACCATGGCGGTGGCGCCGATGCCGAGACCCATGGCCAGGGTGTAGATCATGATCATCAGCGATTCGGTCAGGCCGATGGTTGCCACCGCGTCAGCGCCCAACCGCGCGACGAAGAAGACGTCCGCCACCGCAAACACGCTCTCCATCGCCATCTCCAGCACCATCGGAACGGCCAGCAGCAGGACGGACCGGCCGATGTCGCCCTGCGTGTAGTCGTGGGACTGCGACCCGCGGAGGGCGTCGCGGACCGCCGACCAGAAGCTGAGGGCCGGAGTCGTGGGGGGGAGGTCGCCGTTCACGGCCGGTGTCTCTGCCACGCCACCCGCCGGATTTCGACCTCCGTTTTCCGATCCCCACCGCCAGAGACTGAGCCCTCGACCGGGGTTGGGATGTAGCGGGTTTCATCGTAGGGACGCGGAGACACGGAGGGAAGTCGGTGGGCATTGTGGGGAGCCAGAATCCCTGGTCGAAGTTTGCTGCGATCCCCCCTCGACGGCGGCGCCCCGGCACTGCCCTGGAGCCCGCTTGCGCTTGCCGCGATTGGCAGGCTCCGCGCAGAGTCGCCGGAAATGATGGGCAAGGCGGTGGCGGTCCGGATTCTGGGTGGGCTGGCGGCGACGCTGGCCACCATGGCGGCGGACATGCCGCCGGCGCCGGCCGGATTTGCCTGGACCCGCCTGCCGGAGATCCGGGCCGACCTCCTCAAGCCGTCCGGCTGGACCCTGGATCACCAGCGCAAGGGCGGGTCGGAAACCTACCGGCTGGCCGCACCAAAGAAGGCCGGAAGCCCGGCGGCCGCACTGGACATCAACTGGGTCGCCGACGTGCCCGGCCTGGCGGGCATGGTCCCCTCCAAGTACGCGGCCGGTCTCGTGGCCACCGCCTCCGAAAGCCACAAGATCCTGGAGCGGGAATCCGGAACCATCGGATCCCTGGCCAGCGTCGCCTTCCGGTTTGCCGACTCCGGACCCGGCCGCGATGGCCTGATGGTGCGCTACCAACTGGTGGCCAACGACCGCACCGGAAGCCTGTACATCCTGGCCTTTGAGGCGCCCGCGCGGGAGTGGACCAATTCCTGGAAGACCGGAGCGGTGATGATGGACCGGATCCGCTGGGACCCCGCCCGGTAGCGGGCCGGCGCTCCGGAGGGCGTGCAGGAAGACGATCCCGTTCCCGTCCCGGAGTGGACCCCACGCGGAGGACAGGACCAGGGACCCACACTGCGGGTCCTTCCCGGTTCGCCTCACCCACCGCGGCGTTCGTGAAATTCCAGGAACTGCCGGTGGGCCGCCGGATGCGTCCGCAAGTACTGCACCAGCGATTCAAAAACCCGGAGCGTCTGCGGACGCAGGTGATGCTCGAGGTCCTCGACGTCATCCGCCACCGCCTCCGGCGCCACCCCGAGCAGGGCCAGCAGGTCGCTGAGGGTCCGGTGGCGCTGGGTGATGTGGCGCGCCACCGCCTGCCCCTCCGGCGTGAGGGTGAACCCGCGATAGCGCTCGTAGTTCACATAGCCCCGCTTGGCGAGGCGCCGGACCATGTTGGAGACCGTGGACCGGTTCAGCGCGAGCGCCTCGGCGATGTCCGACACCCGGGCGTATCCCTTGGCTTCCACCAGCTCCTGGATTCGCTCCAGGTGATCCTCGGTGGACTCCGACCGGGGCGCCCGGTGGGCACGTCGTGAAGAGGACAAGGGCACTCGGCAAGGAGTACCAGCGGACCCGATCCCCGCCAAGGAGTCCTCGGCGAAAATTGTTTGTGGCCTAAAACAAATTGTTTTGACGGACACAATTCATGACCCTAGAAATGATCGCGTGACCACGGCCGCAGCAGGCTTCGGTCCTCCCTCCCGATGTGCGTTTCATTTCTCCCGCCCTCCTCCCGGCAACGATGCTGGGGATGGATGAGCGGACTGGCCTTGATCACCGTGCCCCTGGCGGCCGAGGAACCTGTGGACAAAAGCGGCTACACCCTGTTCCGGCCGGTGCCCAGGGAGCTGATGAGGCCCATGTCCCTGGATCGTCCGGACAAAACCGAGAGCCCGTACACCGTGGATGCCGGACACTACCAACTGGAGATGGATCTGGTGTCGGGTTTCTGGGACCGGGAGTCCGGCCCCGCCGGGGACGTCACCACCTCGGGGTTCGCCGTGGCGCCGATGAACTGGAAGGCGGGGTTGGTCAACCACGTGGACTTCCAGTGGATTCTCCAGCCGTACAACCGGCTCCGCGTGGATGATCCGGAAGCGGGTCCGCCCACCACACGATCCGGTCTCGGCGAAATGCTGACCCGCCTGAAGATCAACCTCTGGGGGGATGATGGCGGGCCCACCGCCCTGGCCGTGATGCCCTACATCGCCTGGCCGACCGCCCACGAGGATCTGGGGACCGACCATGTGGCCGGCGGCATCGTGCTGCCCTTTGCCGCCGAACTGCCCGCGGGATTTGGTCTGGGCATGATGGCACAGGCCGATTTTCAGAAGACCTCCAATGGCGACGGGTTTGCCACGGTCTTCATCCAGACCATCACCCTGGGGCGGGATCTGTTTGGTCCGGTGGCCGGCTTCGTGGAATTTTACGGGGAGGTGAGCACCGAGGAGGGCATTCCCTGGGTGGGCACCTTCGATTTCGGCCTCACCTGGACCTTTGCCGAAGACTGGATCCTGGACGCCGGACTCAACGTCGGGGTCACCCGTTCCGCCCCGGATCTGAACCCCTTTGCCGGACTCTCCCATCGCTTTTAACCCATGCGTTTCCCCCTCCCAGTTCCCTTGCTTCTCGGAGTGCTGCTGGTCCTCGCCGGATGCGGCCCCTCCGATCCAGCGCCCACCGGATCCGGATCGCGCCGTCCCAAGGTGCTCACCACCTTCACCATCCTTCAGGACATGGCGAAGAATGTCGCCGGACCCCACGCGGACGTGGAATCCATCACCAAGCCGGGCGCCGAGATCCACGACTACGAGCCGACGCCCCAGGACATCGTGAAGACCCAGTCCGCGGATCTGGTGCTCTGGAACGGCCTGGGACTGGAACGCTGGTTTGAGCGGTTCTTTGGCAATGTGCGCCACGTGCCCAGCGTGGTGCTGACCGAGGGCATCGAGCCGCTGGGCATTGCCAGCGGTCCCTACAACGGAAAGCCCAATCCCCACAGTTGGATGTCCCCGGCCAATGCCATCCGGTACGTGGAACAGATCCGCCAGGCGCTGGGCCGTCTGGATCCCGCCCATGCCGCGGACTACGACACCAACGCCGCCGCCTACACCGCACAGATCCGGGCCATTGACGGACGACTCCGGGCCACCCTGGACGGCATCCCCCCCGAACGCCGCTGGCTGGTGACCAGCGAAGGGGCCTTCTCCTACCTGGCCCGGGACTACGGACTGAGGGAACTCTTTCTCTGGCCGGTCAACGCCGACCAGGAGGGCACCCCGCAGCAGGTCCGGGAGGTGGTGGACCAGGTGCGACAGCATCGCATTCCCGTCGTGTTCAGCGAGAGCACCATCAGCGACAAACCCATGCTCCAGGTGGCCAAGGAGACCGGGGCGCGCTACGGCGGCGCCCTGCATGTGGATTCCCTCACCGAGGCCGACGGCCCCGCCCCGACCTATCTGAAGCTGCTGGAGCACAACGCGAATACCATCGCCCGGGGCCTGGGTGGCAGCGCACCGTCCCGCCCATGACCTCCGCATCGGAAGTCCCGCCCGCCGCCGACCTGGAGGTGGATGCGATCACCGTCGCCTATCCCAGCGGCACGGTCGCGGTGTGGGATGTCAGCTTCCACCTCGCCCCCGGCTCCATCTGCGCCCTGGTCGGGATCAACGGCAGCGGGAAGTCCACCCTGTTCAAGGCCATCATGGGATTCCTGCGGCCGGTCCAGGGACGGATCCGGATCGGCGGCCTTTCCGTAACCGAGGCT
>JAFLEG010000430.1 GCA_017302195.1 Verrucomicrobiota bacterium | reverse complement strand
CACCCGCCGCGGCAAAGGTGATCAGCGCGCCTTCCTCCACCGCGAGATCCGCGATGGGGGACAGGGTTGGCGGCTGGTTGTCCTCGAGGATGGTCACCCCCAGGGTGTACTGATCGCTGAGCGGCGATGAACCGCCCTGGGTGACCCGGATCACAATGAGATGGCTGCCCGGGCCGTCCGATTCGGTCGTCGGCCATCTGAGGACGCCGGTGGCGGGATCCAGGGTCACGCCTTCCGGCGCCCCTGCGGGGAGGCTGAAGCGGAGCACGGCGGGTGGCGTGTCGGAATCGCTGGCCTGGTTGGTCACCACCAGGGTTCCGCCTTCCAGGATGGAGGCCGGGGGCAATTGGACGATCACCGGCGGGGCATCCGCCTCGTCCACCGTGACCTGCAGGGTTTGTTCCGTAGATTGGGGCGGGGTCCCGTCGTCCTCCACGCGAATCCGCAGGGCATGGGTTCCCGGACCCTGGGCTTCCGAGGGAATCCAGGTCAGGACGCCGGTAGATTCCTCCATCAGGGCGCCGGCTGGCGCATTGACGAGCGAGTACCGAAGGAGCTGGGGCGGCAGATCGGGATCGGAGGACGGCACGGTCAGGGAGAGCAGGGTCCCCTCGGCGATCCGGACCGGCGGGATCGGTTCGAGGATCGGCTGGCGGTTGGCTTCGGCGACCTGGATCAGCACCCGTTCGACATCGGAGCGTGGGGGGATTCCATTGTCAGTCACGCGGATGCCCACGAAGAAGTTGCCGGGCCCCTGGGCTTCGCTGGGCGTCCAGGAAAACGCACCCGTCCGAGGGTCCACGGCGGCACCCGGAGGTGCGTCGGGATCGAGGCTGAAGGTGAGCTGTTGGGAGGCGTCCGGGTCGGTCGCGAACGCGGTGAAGCGCAGCAGGGTCATCTCCGTGCTCAGCCGCGGACCAATCGGAGCCAGGCTCGGCGGCACATTGCCGCCCACCAGAACGTTGGGCTGGCGCGGCGAGGGTTGATCGAGGGCCAGAAGCGTGTCCCCCGCGCCATCCGGGAAGCGTCCGACGACGGTATTGTCCGCCTGATCGGTGAAGGTTACGCCGTCCACCATCCGGCCGTTCGGGTCGAAGAGTCCCACCTGCTCGCCCGCCGCTGCGAGCCGGAAGCCGACGTGCAGATCGCCGCCGCCTCCGGCATTCTGTCCGGGTTCATTGTCGGCCCAGACCAGCAGGAAGCCGCCGGCCGGGATGACATATCCCGGCGGGATGCGTGCCTGGTTCCAGTCGGTGAGGGTGTCGGTGAGGAAGTAGCCGGAAAGATCCACCGCCGTCGTGCCGCCATTGTGCAGCTCGAACCAGTCGTCGAAGTCCCCGTCGGCCGGATCCGCCAGCGCACCGGCATTGGCGGCCATCACCTCATTGATGGTCACCCGGATCTCGGAGACCGCCGGATCGTTGGTCGCTCCCGGGGTGACCTGCTCAAACAGCCGGCGTCGCAGCGGATCGCCGTCCGGAAAGGAGCCATAGCTGCGGTTGGGACTCAGGGCCGCGTACTCCAGGGCGTCCATCACCGCGGGGTCGTTGGCGGGTCCCTGCCGCCGGACGAGGGCGACCCTGCCGTCGCCGGCAGCGATGCGGAATCCGGCGTGCAGATGTCCCGGCGCCGTCTGTCCCGGCTGGCCGTCCGCCCACACCCGAAGGAATCCGCCGGGCCCGATCTCCGTTCCGGCGGGAAAGGCCCAGCGGGTGAGCTCGGATTCCCGGTCGGTCAGGTAGAACGCGGCAAGGTCCACCGTGTTGGTGCCGCGGTTGATCAATTCAATGAAGGGCTCCCGCTCCCCCACATTGTCGGCGGGTCCCGAAGTGTTTTCGGGCAGCACCTCGTTGATCCACACCGGAGGGCAGGGCAGCAGTGTGGTGCGTCCGGCGTTGGCCGCGCCGGGTGTGGCCAGATTGGACGCCTGGACCGCGGTGGCGATCCAGTGGCCGGGCCGCCGGTTGTCCTGGGCGGGATCCACCAGTTGCAGGGAGGGCCCGAGTCCGGCGGCGTTGGTGGGCCAGGGGAAGCGGCTGCCGTAGCGGACCTCATCCACGATGAGTTCGTTGGTGCCCCCGGTGGGATCCGGCCGCACCAGGGCGAGTCGCTCCCCGTCGTTGTCGAGGCTTCCCGGAAACTCACCAAAGACAGCGATGCCGGAACCGTAGGCCGCGGCAAATCCGGCCCGGTTCCGGGCGAGCACCAAGTAGCCGCCCGGCGGGAGGAGGGCGCCGGTCGGGAAGGTGAATCCCACGCCGTCCATGCGGTAGCCGGAGAGATCAAAGGGTGCGGTGCCGGAGGTGTTGTGGAGTTCCAGGAACGAGGCGTCGGCCGCCGCCGCGTCGTACTGGATCTCGTGGATCACCAGATGGTCCTCCGGTTGGGGCAGGGCTCCGGTGGCGATGACCCGCAGGGTGTCGGAGTAGCCCGGGATCGGCTGTCCCCGGCGATCCACGCCGGCAAAGACCAGATCGTTGGTGGCCTGTCCCAGCGGCACCACCATGCGCCAGGTGGTGACGTCGGTCCACGTGACCGGATAGGGAATCCCGTTGACCGTCAGGTCGGTCAGCGCCAGCGGGGCGCGTCCGGTCACGGTCACCGTCGCCCCCGGGGTGGTGACGGGATTGCCCCCGTTGCTGGTGATCTCCAGCGCCGCGACGTCGGCCGCCTGGTAGGCGCTGAGGATGGTCTGGCGGCGGGCGGCGATGTAGTCGAGGGCGCCCCGGTGAGGCGCCGTGGGCACCCCGTTGTTGCGGAGCACGTCGGCGCGGGATTCCGCCTCCTGGGTTGCGCGGACCGGATCCATGGGCCCCTGCACGGCGTCGCGGTAGGCCTGCCAGAGACGGCGCCGGATGGTAGGCGTATCGAACATCGTGTTGATGACCGGATCACCGGCGCCCCACAGGCCGTCGGTCGGCCCGTTCCCACCGGCATCGAGGGCGAAGTCCACGTCCCACGAGAAGAGCTTCCAGGTGATGCCGTCCCGCTTGTAGGCATACATGTTCTTGCCGCGGCCCATGCCGTAGGAATCCCAGTTCCCCACGATGCGCTGAAAGGCGAAGGTGCGCATCCACTGGTCCACATCCACGGTCGCCAGGACCCGCGGCAGGTAGGCGGAGCCGCCGGTGTTCACCGCGGTGACCAGTTCCAGCAGGTTGGTCAGGTTGTTGGCGGACTCCTCCACGGCGCGCTTCCTCCAGTTCCACCGGTAGCGGGCCGGCTTGAGCACTCCGGGCGGCGTGGTGAACCGCTGCAGCGTCGCGTCCACGTTGCTGAAGCTGGTGCCGTCGTCCTGGAACTCAAACCAGTCCTCGATCTTGTAGAGGTCCGGACGCTCTCCCTGGCTGTAGAACCGTTCCGAGTAGTCGCCGTTGGGCTCCTCGGAATCCTCCATGATGTCGCGGAACGCGCTGCCGTTCCGGTACAGCCGGACGTGCCGCCGGTACAGGTAGGAGGCGCCGATCCCGCGGGCGATGGTGTAGCAGAGCTGTTCGCGCAACTGGGTGGTGTCGCTGCCGTTGTTGCCCGTGGACACGATGGCGAGTTCATCCGTGTTCAACAGCGGCTCGTCCTTCGGCAGCGTGACATACCAGTCGCCGGCGCCACCCTTGAAGGGGCTGCCCTTGTCCTTGAATCCGGCGCCGTAGATCACCCGGGAGTTGCCGTAGATGAAGGTGGCGTCGCGGTAGAGGTTGTTCAGCGCGGAGGAGGCGTTGCGCGCCGCTTCCGTCGCGGCGGTGCTCCAGAGGTGGTAGTGGCCCAGGGTACCGAAGGGGGCGGTGTCCCCCCAGCGGATCAGGCACTCGCGGGCGGGTGCTTCGGGCGGGAACCGCGTGGTCGCGGGCGCCGCGGCGCCGTCGGTGGCCTCGATGCGGAAGGCGACCAGGTTGCCGCTGCTGCGTCCGGGGATCGTGGCGCTGTAGATCCCGTCCCCCGCGAAGGCATCGCCGCCGGCGCCATCATCGCGGAGGGTGAGGTTGACCGCGGTGCCGCCGCCATCCACGCGTCCCGCCAGCCGCACCGCGCCCACGCCGTCCGGATCTGCAACGCGCGCGGTGACCACCACCGCCTCGCTCGCCGACGGCAGTGGCGGGGTGTGGGTGATTTCGGACAGCACCGGGCCGGCATTGTCCACGCGGCGGCTGTTGGCCGCTCCGGGGGTTCCCAGGTGTCGCGGGACCGTCAGTGGGGCGGGAAGCTCCAGCCAGTTGCCGCGGATCCGGAACAGGACCTCAGGCCAGCCGCGCACCCAGCGCACCCGGGCCCGGATCGTGGCGGTGTCACCGGCGGCCAGACCCGTGCGGAGCGGGGTCCGGATGCGGTTGAATCCGGTGTCACCGCGGCCCTGGGTCTGGAGGCGCAGGCAGCGGTCCCCGGCGGCGGCGCCGCCGGACTGAATGGACGAGGTGGCGTGATTGCCCTGCAGGGTCCAGCCGGATCCTGAAATGGCGGCGCTGGCCTCGAATCCCGGATTGGACACCAGATTGGCCGAGCTGCCGGACTCCACCACCTCGACCTCATCCACCAGCGCCACGCCGCCTCCCTGATGAGTGATCTGCAGTTGATCCGGAGGGAAGCTGTCATTGCCCAGGTCCAGGCGTCCGGTGACCGAAACTGAAGTCCATTCACCTTTGGCGGATTCGTCGGAGTCCGCCCAGTTGGCGCCCATCCAGGGATCCGCATTCACGTCGGTGAGTTCCAGGCTGGATCCCCCGCCGTCGGCCCACTCGCCCCAGGCACCCCCGTCCCGGTAGTGCACCTCGGCGACGTCCACCAGGATCCGGGTGACGAACTCC
>JAFLEG010000429.1 GCA_017302195.1 Verrucomicrobiota bacterium | reverse complement strand
ACGCCCAAGCGTCCCGGCCACCCGCTCCATACCCCCTTCCGACCCCTCGTCCATCGCCCCAGTGTCACTCCACAGGCGCAGTACTCGCCCTCCAACCACCTCTCACAGGACTTTGCAAACAGCCCTGCGCCCCGTATTGGGGCATGCATTTGGACATTGACCCGTATGGACGGCATCATGGTAACTTACTTAGGTGGGTGGTCGAACTGGGGTGCTTGCTCCGGTCATTGGGAGTCTCAGCCGTCCTGGCTGCCGGTTCCCGGTGCTTCGGGGCAGGGACCCGTGGCTTGAGAAGTGAATGAAATGCAGGTCTTGCCGCATTTGCCTCACTTGAGGTCTGCCATCAATCGTCCGACTCCCCCGACACCATGCATATCACCCAGATCCCGGCGGAGGCTCTCCACAATCGTGCCATCCGCTTTTCGTTAAATGATCAGTGGCGTTCCGGAGTCGTCCATGCCTTTCGGACCACCGAGAAGGTGCGGGTCGCCATCCTCATGAGCATTGGCGAGGCTCCGGATCGCGTACGGCAATCGTTTGTCCTGCTGAATCCGCGGCAGTGGGAGCAGATTGAATCGGACCCTGACAACGGGGGCGAACTGGTTCTCAGGGAGTCCCTCAGGACCCCGGTCGCCTTCGCCACGGCCTGAGACCGACCTGAACGGGGAACCCTGCCGAAACCGTCCAGTCCCCGGTCCTCCGGGCCGTCTTGCCCGGGCCTCAGGCCTGCGACGGGTCCCGGTGTGCCTTCGGGTCGCCGGCTCACCCGCTTCCCGTACCCATTAAATCGATGCCAGGCCGTTTCGTGAACGGCGGCCGCGGACGGTCGGGGCATTCCTCAAATGACCCCGGCTGGCGGGCGGTGGTGAACCTAACCCATTTTTGGGTGGACGTCCCAACCGTCCCCGCTTCCACGCCTGGGGACCTTTCCTAAGCCATGCCTGCCTCCAGCGAAAGGAGGTGGTCTCGCTGACCTGGCAACGCCGGGCCACCTCTGCCTGGCTAAACCCCTTGGCCAGCAGATCCATGCCGCGACGGCGGCGTTCTTCCAGCTTCGAAAAATTCCGCCGCGGCTTCCGTCGCAGATAGCGTTGAAGAATTTTCACGGAGCAACTGTAGCGCCTGGAATGCCAAAATCGAATTCTGGAAGGCGAGAACCCCGTTTTTGGGGTGGGACCGCCGATTTCCGCCGCCGCCCGCTGCGGATTTGGGGTGGACGGCTCAGGCCAGGATGGGACGGATCACCTCCCCGTGGACATCGGTCAGGCGGAAATCCCGCCCCTGGAAGCGATAGGTCAGCCGGGTGTGATCGAGACCGAAGAGATGGAGGATCGTCGCGTGGAGGTCGTGGACGTGGACCTTGTTCTCGACCGCAAAGAACCCGAAGTCATCCGTCCTCCCGTGGACGATGCCCGGCCTGATGCCGCCCCCCGCCATCCAGATGGTGTAGCCGTGCGGATGGTGATCACGGCCGATCTGGTCCGGCTTCAACGCGCCCTGCATCATGGGGGTGCGTCCGAATTCGCCGCCCCACAGTACCAGGGTTTCGTCGAGCAGCCCGCGCTCCTTGAGGTCGCGGATCAGGGCCACGGTGGGCTGGTCCGTCTCCAGGCACCGCTTTTTCAGGTCGAACACCAGGTTCCCGTCCGGGCCCCCGTGGTGATCCCATCCCCGGTGGTAGAGCTGCACGAACCGGACACCGCGTTCCACCAGGCGGCGCGCCAGCAGACAGTTGTTGGCGAAGGACGCCCGGCCCGGAGTGGTGCCGTAGGCTTCGTGAACCCGGGCGGGTTCCCGCGAGACATCCATCACCTCCGGGACGCTGGTCTGCATCCGGTAGGCCATTTCGTAGGCCGCGATGCGGGTGCTGATCTCCGGATCCTGCAGCGCGTCGAAGCGCATCTGGTTGAGGTCCCGAAGGGCGTCGAGCGACTCGCGCCTCCGGGTGGGGCCCATGCCTTCGGGGTTGCTGACGAACAGGACCGGGTCCCCCTGGGACCGCAGTTGAACGCCCTGGTGGACGGTGGGCAGAAACCCCGAACCCCATGCGGCATTGGTCAGGGGCTGTCCCACCCCGGTCATCAGGACCACGAACGCGGGCAGATCCTTGTTTTCACTCCCCAGCCCATAGCTGAACCAGGATCCCATGCCCGGGCGGCCGGACAACTGGGCACCCGTGTTCATGAAGAGCGTGGCCGGATCGTGGTTGAAGGCCTCGGAGTAGAATCCCTGCACGAAGCAGACCTCATCCACCAGGCCCTGCAGGTGGGGCAGGAGTTCCGACAGCCAGACGCCGGACTTCCCGTACTGGGCAAACTGGTACCGCGTGCCGAGCAGCGCCGCATTCTTGCCGATCTGGGCCAGACGGATGTTCTTCACCAGTTCCTCGGGCACCGGTTGACCCTCGCGCTTGTTCAGCTCCGGCTTGTAGTCGAAGAGGTCCAGATGCGACGGCCCGCCGGATTGGAACAGGTAGATGATGTTCTTGGCCTTGGGGGCGAAGTGGGTCAGCGCCGCGGCGCCTCCTCCGGGCTCCGGAGCCGCACCGAGGAGGCGTTCATTCAGCAGGGAACCGAGGGCAAGCGCGCCCATGCCGGTGCCGCACTGCTGCAGGAAGCGGCGACGGGTGGAGGCGCGGAGCGAGTCGAGGACAGGGGGCGGGAGGGAGTGCATGTGGGGGAAGTGGTCAGGGATGCGTATTCAGCGGCGGCGCTTTACCCGCGCACGGGTGCGGTGTATCCGTGAGGGCATGAGCGAGGTGCTGACGCTGGAATTGGACCCGGCGCTGTTGAACCAGACCGAAAAAAGGGCTGCGCGTCTGGGTTTGGCCCCGGCGGCCTATGTGCAGAGACTGATCCGGCGGGACCTGGAGAACCCGGGTGCCCCTTACCGGTTTGCTTCCGAAGATCTGGTTGGGGCATTCCGGCTGGGGGGCGCATCGGCGACCAATTCACGGGCGCGGGAGAACCTGCGTCGGGCGTCCTCCAAGCGTGAAGTCCATCGCTGACACCGGCCTGATCGTCGCACTGTTGGCCGCCGACGATCCGGCCCATGCTTGGGCGGTGGATGCCTTCCGTCACCACGGTCCATTTCACACCTGTGACGCGGTGCTGGCCGAAGCATGCAGCTTCTTCCCGACGCCCGGGCCGGTGCTGACGCTGGTGGCGCGCGGGGACTTGGTTCTTGATTTCGAGCTTGCGACGGAACTGCCGAGGGTTTTGGCCCTGGTCACCAAGTATGCCGACCAACCGATGGACCTCGCGGACGCCTGTGTGGTCCGCATGAGCGAACTGGCTGCCGACAGCCGCGTGTGGACGGTGGACCGTGCGGACTTCACTGCCTACCGCCGCAATGGCCGGCAGAGCGTGCCGTCCGACTTTCCACCCAAGCCGTAACGACTCCTCCAGATTGCCGCGGAGCGAGTCGAGGACGGGGGTAGGGAGGGGGGGCATGGGGGCAGTGATCAGTGATCCGTGGTCAGTGGCCGATATCAAAGTACTCGCAGAGTGCACTATCCAAGTAACGCCAAAGAAAGACGGTGAATCCCCCGGGGTGTTGAGCCGGCTTCAGCGAGTAGTCGGTTTCAATCACTCGGGAATGCGGGAACTCACGGGCTGAAGTGTTTCCCAACAGAAACTGCGAAACGCCCTTGGTTCCGTTTGCATACCGATGGTGGCGAATGGGTAGGAATTCTACACAATCGCGGAGCGGGATTTCTGTTCCTAGCCAATCGATGAGTTCGGCAATCGGGCTGGATCCTCCGTTGTCAGAATGTTGGCCGATTATCCGGAAAAGACAGAGTTGCCCGTTTGCAAGGCGATAGCCAATCACTTGGCCGTTCTTCCAAGTGTTCGTTTGCCGATATCTCTTGGGCACCCGTTTGCAGGCAGGCTGGGGGGCCAACAGCTTCGAGCGCAATTGTTCCAGCACGGCCTTCCGCTGCCTCTGCGCTGGCTTGTTCTCGTCCAAACGCCTTAGGTCTGTTCCGTCGTCAATCACTTGGAGTGCGTTGGCGAGAACTTCTGGAAGCAGACGCCCGAGGTTCCACTGGGCGGCTGCCAAACCCAGCCAGAAGGCTGGGGCTTCGTCTGAATCCTTGAGGGACGATGCGTATTCCTTCGTCAGCCTTGATGTGGCGATCTCCGGACTCAACCCGTCCCCGATATGGTCTCGAAACTCATCCCGGACATCCGCGGCGGTGTCGTCCGAAAAGATGGCTGTTCCCCATGCGCCCATAGATTTGTTCCCAAGTCCGCCGACTGATCACTGATTACTGATTACTTTCCCCCTTCACCCCTTCGTCAGCGACTCATCGAGATTGAGCAGGACGTTCGCGACCATCATCCAGGCGGCAAGCGACCGGGGATCGAGGGTGGCCGGTCGGGGGAAGGGGCCCGCCTGCACCAGTTGCTCGGCGGCTTGCGGGTCGCGGGTGAAGCCCTCGAGCTGCTGCTTCAGGAACGCAAGCAGGCGTTCCCGTTCGGCCGCGGTGGGGTTGCGGGCGAGTCCGGTCCGGAAGGCGAATTCCAACTGCTGTCCGGGGTCTCGCCCGCCCTCCGCCAGGATCCTCTGGGCGAAGACGCGGGCGGCCTCGAGCAGGATGGGATCGTTCAGGCCGGCGAGGGCCTGCAGCGGGGTGTTGGTGCGCGGACGCCGCGAGACGCAGACGTCGCGGCTCGGGGCGTCGAAGGTGGCGTAGGTGGGATAGGTGCAGACCCGGCGCCAGAAGGTGTACACGGAACGCCGGTAGAGATCGGATCCTTCGCTGACCGGCCATTCATCCATGCCAATCTCGGGACGCAGGAAGCCGATCTCCTTCCAC
>JAFLEG010000043.1:2132-13208 GCA_017302195.1 Verrucomicrobiota bacterium | reverse complement strand
CAGTTCAATCTCCCGAAGGCTCCGAGGACGCTCGGAATCGTTCTTCATCCTAACTCCTTGTGTTGAGGGTTGAGGAGGAACGACCTCCGTTCTCCTCTCTTCTCGGGGGCAGTGTCAAGATGCGCCCTTCCAGCAGCTCAGCCGCGGCCATTCCAATAAAACCAGAGCACTGGCACGGCAGAGGCGCGGAGATGCGGAGAGAAGCGTCCAAGGGATGGGGGCAGCACCCCTTGCCGAATCGAGATTCCGCCTCTCCCGATTCCCACCGTTTTTCCTCCGTGTTCCCAGCGCCTCCGGGGTGAAACCCGCCGTTTCCTGCCGCATCCGGCTCAGGCGTCCGGGAAGTCGTACACGAAAATGTCGTGCGGGAGGTGCCCGGGATCCACCTTGGCGATCTGCTTCAGGAATCCGGTGCGCAGGTCGTAGATCCATCCGTGGATGGTGGGGCGCTGCTCGCGTTTCCAGGCCAATTGAACAAAGGACAGTTCGGCGAGGTGATGCACCTGCTCGAAGACGTTAAGCTCGATCAGGCGGTCGTAGCGCTGAGCCTCATCGGGGATGGCATCCAGCTCGGTGGCATGGAGGCGGTAGGTGTCCTTGATGTGGCGCAGCCACTTGTTGATCAGGCCGAGATGCTGCCGCGACATGGCGGCCCGCACGCCGCCGCAGCCATAATGGCCGCAGACGATGATGTGCTTCACCTTGAGCACCTCCACCGCGTACTGCACGACGCTCAGCATGTTGAAATCGGTATGCACCACCAGGTTCGCGACATTGCGGTGGACGAACAGTTCCCCCGGCTCCACCCCGGTGACCTCCTCGGCCGGCACCCGGCTGTCGGAACAGCCGATCCAGAGGAAGGCCGGTTTCTGGGTTCCGGAGGTGGCGGTGAAGAAGTCCGGACGCAGTGCGAGCCGGTCCTGGACCCAGGCCTGGTTGTTGAGGAGGAGACGCTTGTAGGCTTCCATGGGTTCAGCGGGTGGTGGTGGCGTGCTGTTTGTTGAAGAAGTTGTGGTACTCCAGGCGGATGCCGCGGAAGGAGGCGGCCGTTTCGAATTCCTTCATCGTCTCGTAGATGTCGCCGTCCACGTAGAGGGCCTTGGTGCCATCCACAATGAGCAGGGACTGGTCCGGCACCTGGCGCAGGCGCCGCTTCAGTTCCACCTTGTTGACAAAGGACATGTCCTTGTTGAAGCGGAGCAGCCAGTTGGAGTCCTGGCTCACCAGGGTGATGGCGGCATGATGATTGGATCGGATGACGAAGAAGACGCTGGCGAGCAGTCCGATGCCGATGCCCTTGAGCAGATCGGTGAACACGATGGCCACCACCGTGACGATGAACGGAATGAACTGGGTTCCCCCTTTGGCCCACATTTCCAGGATGATCTTCCGGGAAGACAGCTTGTAGCCCACCACAAGAAGGACCGAGGCCAGTGCGGCCAGCGGAATCCGGTTCAGGAGCGAGGCCAGCAGTCCGACCGCCAGCAGCATGACGAGACCATGGACGAAACAGGACAGGCGGGTCCTGGCGCCGGCATAGATGTTGGCTGAACTCCGGACGATCACCGAGGTGATGGGCAGTCCGCCCAGGAATCCCGACAGCAGGTTGCCCACGCCCTGGGCCCGGAGCTCGCGATTGGAGTCGGACAACCGCTTTTCGGGGTCCAGCTTGTCGGTGGCCTCGATGCACAGGAGGGTTTCAATGCTGCCCACCAGAGCGATGGTGGCCGCGACGACCCAGGTGTCCACGTGAAGCAGACGGCTGAACTGGGGCAGGGTGAACATCCCGAAGAACTCCTGCAGGGAGGACGCCACCGGGAGCTGGACGACGTGCTGGCGCGCGGCGGTGAGCTGCCAGGCCGGGAGCCAGCGTCCGAAGGCCTCGTTGAGCAGGGTGCCGACGACGACGCAGACCAGGGGGCCCGGCAGCCAGGTGGTCCAGACCTGTTTCTTCAAGGCCGGCCGCTCCCAGAGGATGAGCAGGCCGATGGCCACCACGGTGATCAGAACCGCGCCGGGGCTGGGTGAGACCAGCGACGACAGCATCTCGGTGAACGTATTGTTGCGGTCAGCCTGCTGGAAGGCCTCGTCCCCGAGGAAGTCGCGGTCATCGCCGAGCGCATGGGGGATCTGCTTCAGGATGATGACAATGCCGATGGCGGCCAGCATGCCCTTGATGACACTGTTGGGAATGTAGTCGCCGATCACCCCGGCGCGGAGGGCGCCGAAGACGATCTGGAGCACGCCCGACAGCATTACCGCCACGGTGAAGGCCGGGAAGCCGCCCAGCTTGATGATGGCGGCCGCCACGATCACGGTGAGCCCCGCGGCCGGGCCGCTGACGCTCAGCTCGGATCCGGAGAGCAGCGAGACGACCAGGCCGCCCACCACGCCGCCGATGATCCCCGCAAAGAGCGGCGCCCCCGAGGCCAGTGCGATGCCCAGGCACAGCGGCAGGGCGACGAGAAAGACCACGATGCCTGCGGGCACATCCCGGCGGGCGGATTGGAGCGATGGGATGGTGAGGAAGCGTTGCATCTTGAGGCGGCGGATTCAGGCCGTTCTGGAAAGTGGAATTGCGATAGTTCGCGGTCGGTTGCGGGCATGGGTCAAGCCTGTGGCTTGGAAAATTTTGCCCCGGAAGTCCGTGTCGCCCCGCGCGGGGGGGGGCGGCTCACCGGCAGCCGCTGGCCGTTTCCTGCCGGTAGGCCTCCGCCAGCAAGGTGATGGGATGCACCACCCGAAGCGCAACGCCGCGCTGACGGCATCCCGTGACCAACTGCAGCAGGCAGCCCGGATTTCCCGTGGCAATCACCGTGGCGCGCGTGGCCAGGATGTGGTCCATCTTCCGCTCCAGGAGCTGGCCGGCCATTTCCGGCTGGGTCAGGTTGTAGATGCCGGCGCTGCCGCAGCACCACGAGGCCTCCGGCAGCTCCACCAGATCCAGTCCGGGAATCATCCGCAGCAGTTGGCGGGGCTGCCGGCTGACCTTCTGACCATGGCACAGGTGGCAGGACTCGTGATAGGTCGCGGTCCGCCGCGGGACGGCGCTGTCCGCAGCGGGGGGGGTGATGCCGATCTCCACCAGCCACTCATGGATGTCCTTCACCTTCCGGTCCCATCGCCCGGCCGCCTCCCGGCGCACGGGATCATCGGACAGCAGGTGGGCGTAGTGTTTGAGGTGGGAACCGCAGCCGCCCGCGTTCGTGATGATGGCGTCGAAGTCATCCGGTGGAAACTGGTCCAGGTTGCGCCGCGCCAGGTCCTGGGCCAGCGCCCACGCGCCGTTGTGCGCGTGCAGCGAGCCGCAGCAGTGCTGGGTGGGCGGAGTCACCACCTCGCATCCGTTGCGGGCGAGCACCTCGGCGGTGTCGCGGTTGACCGAGGCGAAGGTGAGGTCCTGGGCGCATCCGGTCAGCAGCGCCACGCGGTAGCGGCGGGCTCCGGTGGCGGGGAGCACCGGCGGGATGAGGTCGGCGGACAGTGCGGACTCCACCCGGGGCGTCATGGCCTCCAGTTCCTGCAGCCGCCGGGGCAGCAGGCGCAGGATGCCGCTGCGCCGCACCAGGCCCTGGAGGCCGGTGTCCTGCCACCAGGCGATGGCGCGGCCCATCCACTGCAGGCGCCGGAGGTCGCCGAAAAGCCATTCGAGGGTGACCCGGCGGAGCAGCGTGCGCCGCGGGGAGTCCAGCACCCCGGACTGCTCGGCCTCCGCCCGTGCGTGCTCGAAGAGTTCCGCATAGTTGACCCCGGCCGGACAGGCGGTCATGCAGGCGAGGCACCCCAGACAGAAGTACATTTCATCGCCAAACGTCCGGGTCGCCTCCAGTTGCCCGTCGGCGATGGCGCGCATCAGGGCGATGCGGCCCCGGGGCGAGTGGCGCTCGTTTTTGGTGGCGTCATAGGTGGGGCAGGTGGGCAGGCACAGCCCGCAGTGCATGCACTGCTGCACCACCGAATAGTCGAGGCCCTGGAGCGGCGAGGCACAGTCGGACGTCATCAAGCGCGGCAAGGGTGACGGGAGCCGGGGGAGATCGGCGAGCAAAACGAGGTCCGGAATGCCCGTCAGCCCTGGGCGGCGTAGAAGGCGTCCACCCGGGCCATGACATCGCGGTAGGCAACATCCTGCTCGTAGATGGTCTTGAAATGCTCCATGGACTCCTCGCGCCGGCCCATCTTCTCGTACACGCAGCCGAGTTGGTAGTGGAGGTCCTTGGCCTCGTCATCGAAGACCGGCTTCTCCTTGAGTGCCTCCAGGAGCTTCCGTGCCGCCAGGTCGTTCATTCCCCGGCGGGCGAATGCCTGGGCGAGCAGGTTCATGGCGGGAATGCGGCGGTTCGGATTGTTTTGCGCCTTCTGCAGTTCGGCGATGGCCTCGCCTAGGCGGCCCGCCTCCAGGTGCAGTTCGCCCAGCTCGTAGCGGATGTGCAGGTCGGTCGGATTCAGGTCCGCCCGGCGCCGGATGTCCTCCAGCTTCCAGGCGTTGCGCCGGCCCCGCACCTCCGCAAGCCGCTCGGCATGATCGGGGGCCGCCGGGTCCAGGCTGCGCTCCTCATGCTCAAAGCGGGCCAGGCCGACATCGCGCAGTGCCTCCAGGACCAGGGGATCGTTGACGCCTGCCTGCTGCAGGTACCGCTGGAGATACTCGGTGGTCCGGTCGAAATCCTTCCGCTTGAGGTGCAGGTCGGCGGTGTCCCGGAGCAGCTTCAGGTTGTCGGGTTCCCGGGCAAGCCGTGCCTCATGTTCGGCAATCAGGCGGGCGGCCACGTCGTCGTCCTTGACCAGGCGGTGGGACTGTTCCAGCGAGACCGCCTCCTCCTTGTCGCGCAGAACGTCGCGGTAGCTCCCCTCGCCCCCCTCCAGCTTTTCGTAGCCGCCCTCGTGCAGGGTTCGCGCGGCCAGGAGGTTCTTCAGGCGCTCGTTCACCTCGCCGTCGCGCGGATCCGCGCGGAGCAGGTCGCGGTACAGCTTCTCCGCGCGTGCCCGGTTGCCGAGGGCGCCGGTGGTCTCGGCCAGCTTGAGCGCCAGCTTGCGGTCGGACGGACGGCTCTTGAAGGCCACCTCCAGGGAGAGCAGGGCGGTCTTGGGCAGCGCGGCCGCCATGGCGGCATCCGCCAGCAGTTCATGGGCGGCGCTGTTGTTGGGGTCGTCGTTCAGGGCCTCCTCGGCGATCAGGATGGCATCCAGGGGATTGGTGCGGAGGGCCACCTGGCCGCGGGTCAGGGAGCTGGCGGAACCCATGAACTTGGCAAACAGGCTGCGCTTGCCCGACGCGCGCTGGTGCTGCGTGGCACGCAGGGCCTCCCGGGCCTCGTAGAATCCGGGCTCCAGGCGGAGCGCCTGCATCAGCAGCGTGACGGCGTAGTCGTAGTTTTTCTTTTCCACGGCCGCGATCCCCTTGTCGTACAGCTCGCGCGTCGCGAACGGAACCTGGCCCATCGGCTTCTCTGGCATGCCGGGACCCTACGGGGTTGCCCGCCGGTTGCCAATCCTGAAAAGATTACAACCGCAAACAAAATGGCGCATTCTTCGGCTTGACTGTCCTAATGTCATAGGACACTGTGTTCTCTGTTCCCCATGAAGCCGCACGTCAATTTCAGGTCGGGAGTGCCGGTGTACCTTCAGATTGTGCAGCAGGTGAAGGCCGCCGCCGCCGGCGGGGCCCTGCGCCCGGGCGAGGCGCTGCCCTCGGTGCGGGCGCTGGCGGAGGAATTGCGGATCAACCGGAACACCGCTGCGCGGGCTTATGCGGAGCTGGAGTCGGAGGGCGTGATCGAGACCCGCCAGGGTGCGGGATGCTTTCTCAAGGCCAACGGGGTTTCGCCACTCAAGCGGGCGGTCCGTTCCGACCGGCTGGCTGCCGAACTCGATGCCGTGATCGTCCAGGCCCACCACCTGCAGGTCGGGGACGACGACCTGAAGAGTCTGCTGGCGGCGCGCCTGGAGGCCTTCCGGGAGCGTCAGCAGACCCGCTCGGCGGACTGAACCCCCTCCTTCGCCAGCAATCTCAACCCTGAGTTCCCATGAAAAAGACCCTCCTCATCCTGGCCGGCGTCGCCGGCGTCCTCATCGGCCTCGGCCTGATCCTGCCGGCGGTGGCGCTGTGGCGGTCGGGCAGTTCCGACACCGCCTGGATCGCCGGCCCGCTGCTGGTGGGAACGCTCCTCGCCGCCGGGTCGCTCCTCCTGCCGTGGGCCGCCTGGAAGCGCCTGTAATCCGACGCCTGCACCCATGCCCCCGAACTTCTCCCATGAACCCGGTCATTGACATCCGCAACCTCACCCACCGCTTCGGGCGCACCGAGGCCCTGCAGGGGCTCCAGCTCACCGTGGAGCCGGGCCGCTGCTACGGATTCTTCGGACGCAACGGCGCCGGCAAGACCACCGCCATCAAGTGCCTGCTCAACCTGCTGCGTCCCGACTCCGGGTCCGTGGCCGTGTTCGGCATGGATCCCGCCCGTCACGAGGCGGCGATCAAGAGCCGCCTCGCCTACGTCCCGGATTTCGTCGCGTTCTACCCGTGGATGAGCGTCCGGGAGGCCCTCGACTATCAGGCTGCCTTCCGGACCCGCTGGAACCGGGACAGCGAGGCGGATCTGCTCCGGCGCTTCGGACTCGACCCGCGCCAGCCCACCCGGGGGTTGAGCAAGGGGCAGCGCACCCAACTGGCGCTGATCGGGGCCATCTGTGCCGAACCGGAACTGCTGGTGCTGGACGAACCCACCTCCGGGCTGGATCCGCTGGTGCGCCGGGAATTCATCCGGACGGTCATCGGCGCCTATCAGGAGGCGGACCCGGGGCGCCGGACGGTCTTTGTCTCCACCCATCTCATCAGCGAGTTCGAGGGCCTGATTGACCGCTTCACGGTGGTGGAGCAGGGGAGGGATGTGCTGACGGCAGATGCCGATGAGGCCCGGTCCAAGTTCCGGCGTCTGCGCGCGGTGTTCGAGGAGGACGCCCCCTCGGGTGACGCATTCCGGGAGGCCCGGTCGGTGCGCCGCGATGGCCGGAACCTGGAACTGATCGTCAACGGCAATGGCGATCGGATTCTGGCGGATCTCAAGGCCCGGAATCCGCTGAGCGTTGAGGTGGAGCCGCTGACCCTGGAGGAGATCTTCATGTCCTCGGTGCATCCGGGAGGAGGCCTGCCATGACCCTGAGCCTTCCCACTTATCGGAACAGTTTCCATCCCGCCTGGCTGCTGCTCCTGCTGCCGCCGCTGCTGGGGTTGGTCCGGCAGGCCCTCGGGTTCGACGCTGCCGCCCTGGTGACGGATACCGCGCGGTTGGCGCTCGCCCTCCTGATGATCCTGCCGCTTTTCCTCGGACGCTTCCGCGAAGTCCCCGGAGGGTTTCTGTGCTGGATGAAGGAGATGCGAATCCACTGGCTGGGCGCGGCGGTGGGTGTGGGTGTCTCAGGCCTTCTGCTTTCGGTGCGGTGGCAGGGACAGGTCCCGGAAGGATTCGGGGAGTGGGCCATGGGAATCGGGCTGTCTGGCGCCCTGGTGTCCGGCGCCCTCACCTTCGGGGAGGAGTTTGAACAGCGCACTCTGGCGGGCCTGCTCAGCCAACCGAGATCACGGTCTGCACTGTATCGTCAGAAACTGTTGCCCCTCGCCGGCATCCTGGTGTGGATTGCCACCAACCTTTCTCTCGGCCTGGTGGCCTCAGGACCCTCCGACCCCGGGGATTTTGCCGAGGTGCTGGTGGGAGTCTGGGGAATGGTGCTGCTGGTCTTTTGCACCGCCCCCCTCTACACGCTGCTCACACGGAGCACGCTGGCCGGAGCGATTTTCGTGGTGGCGGCGCCCCTGGTGCTCTGGTCCCTCGTCGCCCTGGCGGCATCTGCGCTGGAACGCTGGGGCGGACTGGCCGGAGTGCATCAGGTGCTGGAACAGGCCTTCTTCTGGATGGCTCCGGCATATGCCGTGGTGGGCGCATGGCTGGGTTGGCGTTGCTTCGCCCAACTGGAGGTCCCGGATGCCCGTGCCGGGCATGGCGTCTCCCATCCGTTGAGCCTTCCGGTGGATCGGCTGCTTTCGGGGGCACTGCCCCGATGGTCCTGGGTCCCTCTGGTGAGAAAGGAGATGCGACTGCATGTGGTTCCCTGGTTGGTGGCGGGGATATTCTGCGCGTTGTGGATCCTCTGGATGGTGATTCGCGCCCTCTGGCCCGACGACGGGCCGAGTGACGACGGCGCCTCGGCTTTGCCCAGTGCTTTCGGGATACTGGCCGTGATCATGGGGCTGATGAGCCTGATCGTCTCCGGCGCGGCCTGTGTGGCGGAGGAGCGGCAGTTGGGCACCCTGGACTGGCAGTTGACCCAGCCCATGTCGCTGTCGAGGCAGTGGTGGATCAAACTGGGCGTGGCGCTCGGTCTCTTCGTTGTCCTCGGGGTGGCGCTGCCTCTGGCCCTGCTGGTCCTGGGATTTGGTGCGGAGCCGGTCCTGGGAAACCCGTCCCCGGATTTCCCCCTGATCCTGGGACTTTACGGTGGTGGGATCCTGCTGGTCTTCGCCTTGGCGGCCTACGCCTCCTCATTCTGCCGGAGCACCATGAAAGCCTCGGCCACCGCCGTCGCTCTGGGCTTGGCGTTGGGCTCGGTGCCTTTTCCCGTCATCGCCTGGATGGGCGTCCGGATGGATGCGATCAGCAGCGAGACCGCGTTGGAACTTGCCCCCGCTCCTTCCTGGGCGCCCGGCCAGGAGGCCATCCGGTGGGTTGGCGTCGCGGGACTGGTGGCGGGTGCCTTGATCCTGCTGAGCCTGTTGCTGGCATTGGGGCGGCGCAATTTCTCCCGGGCCTCGGTGCCGGAAACGCTGCTGGTGCGGCAGTGGATGCTGCTCGTGGCGGTCGTGCTGGGCTCGCTGCTCCTGGTTTCGGAAACCATGCTCCAGTTGACCCGGCTCCAGTTGCGTGCGGACGCGGCTGCGTGGAGAGGACATCGGGGCGCCCAGATTGATTCGGCATTGAGGGATCTTGTGCACTGGCACCTGGACCGCGGCGGACTGGATGCCGAGGTGCTTCGGGGACTGCGACTGGATCCCGGAGCTTCCCGGGAATCCATTGTGCAGACCCTGACCCAGGTCGAAGATCTCGAGGCACGGGAGGCCTGGGTGCAGATTCTTTTTAATCTCGCGACGGC
Organism: Verrucomicrobiota bacterium; assembly: GCA_017302195.1. GTDB lineage: Bacteria > Verrucomicrobiota > Verrucomicrobiia > Limisphaerales > UBA9464 > UBA9464. The sequence continues at coordinate 4,065 of JAFLEG010000043.1, read as the reverse complement.
GGGCCATCCCACCCGTCCTGGAGCCGCCCTCGTCGATCCATTGCTGGGGCTTCGCTATGGGATGTCTGTCACCAATCTGGTGCAACGACGCCTTCAGGAAGCGGCATCTCCGCTGCAGCCGAAACCGGGCCTCCACCGCCTCGACCCGGTGTTGCAGAAGCGGTATGGACTGGCGCCGGAAGACCCGGCGCCTGCCGCGCCCCCGTCACCGCCCTGACTCCCGGTGGCCGGGTCCGGTGAGTAAAATCGGTGCGACCGCGGCATGCGAACTGCTGGTGAAGTTCCATGACTCCACCGCCCGTCCGCCCGGGTGTTCCGCGGGGATTCACCCTGGTGGAATTGCTGGTGACCCTGGCGTTGATTGGGCTGTTGGCGGCCTTGCTGCTGCCGGCGTTGTCCCGGGCGACGACACGGTCCCGGCAGGTCGCCTGCATCGGAAATCTTCGGCAGATCGGCATTGCCTTTCATGTCTTTGCCCATGAGCACGGCGGCCAGTTTCCCCAGCAGGTATCCACCAACGGCGGCGGCGCCCTGGAGGTGTCCAGAACTCCGGAACCCTGGTGGAATGTGATCCTGCCCTCGGTGGCGCCGTTTCTCGCAGTCTCCAACGAACTGGGGAATCTCAAGGTGCTGCAGTGTCCCGCCGTCCGGCGTCTGGCGCCTCCGGAGGCGTCCGGAGCGGGCCGGTCCACGGACTTTGCGGCGGTCGCAGGCGCCGTCTGGGGCGATCCCACCTCGGCCCTGGTGCTGGACCGCAACGTGGACCGGGTGCGGACCCGTCGCTCCACCAACGGCCTCGCGGGTGGCAGTCTCGAGGTGGTGTGGACACCGGAGCGTCACTCGGGACGCGGCAATGTGTTGTGGGGCGATGGGCATGCGGAAGGGGTCCGCAGGGCATCGGTCGCCGCCGTCGGCGGGGGTGCCGGAAGCGGGGGTGGTTCCAACCCGGGTACCTCCGGCTCCGGTCCCGGGGCCGGTTCCACCGCGCCCGGCGGCCGTCCCCAAGGTTCGGGTGGAGGCGCGGGTGGCCAGGGAGGTGGTCCGGGTGGGGGCGGCAGCCTGGGGGCGTCCACACGGCCGTCCGGCCCAGCCGGCGTCCATCCTTCCCGCCAGGAAGCGGCTGCCGGAGCCATCTTGGCGGCACCGGCGCTCCCAGGCGTGCCTTTGAGGAATAGCGGGGCCGAGGGAGGCGCCGAGGATCAGGCGACGCTGGACCGGATCCAGCGTCGGCTGCAGTTCGGGCTGCTCGCCCTCATCCTGGCCTGCATGATGGCCGGACTGCTGGCAGTTCTGGCCCATGCGTGGAACCGGTACCGGGCGTTGTCCTCCTGAAGTTCGGAGGGAATCGCCCGGCGCGGACACGGATTCCCGCGCCCCTTGCCATTCAGAGGTTTCCACAGCAGCCTCCCGGCTTTGTAGCCAATGTTCGACTTCCTGAGAGATCCATGGCTGGTGTTGGGCAATCCGCTGTTCTGGATCTTTCTCCCCTTCCAGCTCTGGATGCTGGTGGACGCCGTCCAGCGGCGTGAGTGGATCTGGGCGGCCTTCATCTTCTTTTTCTCCGTCCTGAGCGCCGTCTTTTACTACCTGATGGTGTATCGCCCGCAGGGGCCGGCCTCCGGAGGCGGTTCCCGGGGGTTTGAGCTGCCGGGCGCGGCCGATCGCCGGCGCATCCGGGAGATCCAGGCGCGCATCCACAACCTGGACAACGCCCGCGACCATTTTGACCTGGGCGATGTGTACTTCTCCCAGGGCAAGCTGGCGCGGGCGGAGGCCAGCTACCGGGCGGCGCTGCAGCGCGACGGGGACGACCCGGACTTCAAGGCGCACCTCGGGCAGTGCCTGATGCGGATGAACCGCCCGGCCGAGGCCCGCCCCCTCCTGGAGGCGGCGCTGGCGGCGGATCCGAAGCACGATTACGGCCACACCGCGA
>JAFLEG010000043.1:0-2122 GCA_017302195.1 Verrucomicrobiota bacterium | reverse complement strand
GCTGGCCGCCCTTGGGGACACGGAGGGCGCCTACCGCCTATGGGAGCAGGTTCTCGCCCAGCACAGCTACGCCCGGGCCAAGGTGCAGTTCGCCGAGCTGGCGCTGAAACGTGGCCAGAAGGATCGCGCCCGGGCGGAGTTGGAGGAAGTGGTATCCGACGACGAATTTGCCCCGAAATTCCAGCGTCAGCGTGAAAAGGTATGGGTCCACCGGGCACGAACCCTCCTGCGGACCCTCTGAGGTCTCCGGGTCCGGCGCCCGCGGCCAACTATCACTGGCTGGCCGACGGCGCGGAGTTTTTTTGCCGTCTCCAGCGGGGGATCCAGGTGGCGAGAAAGTCGGTCCGTCTGGAGGTGTACATCGTCTCGGATGATGGGGTGGGCCACCGGATCCGGGATGCGCTGGTCGCGGCGGTGCGGCGGGGCGTCCAGGTCCGCGTGCTGCTGGACGCCCTCGGATCCCATGAGACCTCCAATGGATTCTGGGACGTCTTCGAGCGGGGCGGGGGGGAGCTGCGCTGGTTCAGCCCGCTGCGGCTCCCGGGGCTGCCGATCCGGAATCACCGCAAGCTGTTCGTTGTGGACGACCGGGTCGGGGGCGTCGGCGGGTTCAATGTGGCCGAGGAGTATTCCGGGGATGGCGTGCATCGAGGCTGGGCGGACCTCGGCCTATCGCTGACCGGTCCCGCGGTGGCCGGACTGGCGGAGGAGTTCGACCGCATGTGGGAGGCGGTGGCCCATCCAGAGCAGTTCCGGAGCCTGTTCCGGCGCGGGCCGCGCCAGGCGGCGCGGAAGCTCACCGAGGAGGTCGAGCTGCTGGCCACGGGACCGGGGCGTTCCCCCGGTGCCTTTCAGACCGCCCTGCGCCGGGATCTCGCCGTCGCCGGGGACGTGCTCTTTGCCGTCGCCTACTTCGTCCCCACCTGGAGCATGCGCAAACTGCTGAAGGACGCGGCGGCGCGCGGCGCCCGGGTGCGGGTCATCGTGCCGGGAAAATCGGATGTCGAACTGTCCCGCCGCGCGGCGCGGCACCTCTACGGCTCGCTGCTCCGCCGTGGCGTCGAGATCTACGAGTACCAGCCGCAGATCCTGCATGCGAAGCTGTACGTCACCGAGGCGGCGGCCTATGTCGGCTCCTCAAATCTCGATACCCGCAGCCTCTACATCAACCACGAGATCATGCTTCGCCTGACCGGAGGGCAGGTCGTGCGCCGCGCGTGGGAGCTCGGGGAGATGCTGTGCTCCCGTTCGGTGCGTGTGGATCTGCGCACCTGGAAGGCCTCGCGGGGATTTTTCCAGCGTCTGCGGGATGGCTTCGCCCACTGGATCATTGCCCGGGCCGACCCCTATGTGGCCCGATGGATGGTCCGGGAGCCGCGCTAGAAGGAGACCCGAGACCGCCTACGCATTGTAGGTGCTGGAGCTCACCCGTCCGCCGCTGCCGGTCCAGTTGGTGTGGAAGAACTCGCCGCGGGGCTTGTCCACGCGCTCGTAGGTGTGGGCGCCGAAGTAGTCGCGCTGGGCCTGCAGCAGGTTCGCCGGCAGGCGGGCCTGGCGGTAGCCGTCATAGAAGGCCAGCGCGGTGCTGAAGGCGGGCACGGGGATGCCGCGCTTGACCGCGAGAGCGACCACGTTGCGCCACCCCTTCTGGGCGCGCTTGATCTCGCCGCGGAAGTAGTCGTCGAGCAGCAGGTTGGCGAGCTTCGGATTCCGGTCGTAGGCCTCCTTGATCTTGCCCAGGAAGCGCGACCGGATGATGCAGCCCCCGCGCCACATCAGGGCGATGCCGCCGTAGTTCAGATTCCAGCCGTACTCCTTCCCGGCGGCGCGCATGAGCATGTAGCCCTGTGCGTAACTGATGATCTTGGAGGCATAGAGGGCATCGCGGATGTCGGCGATCAGCGCCTGGCGCTTGGCGGGAACCTTGCCCGCGGCGATGGCCGGGCGCGGCCCCTTCAGCTTCCGGGCCGCCTTCACCCGCTCGTCCTTCATGGCGCTGACGCACCGGGCGAACACCGCCTCGGCGATCAGGGTGACGGGCTGACCCAGGTTGGCGGAGTCCACCACCGTCCACTTGCCGGTGCCCTTCTGGCCGGCGGCATCCAGGACCTTGTCCACCAGC
>JAFLEG010000428.1 GCA_017302195.1 Verrucomicrobiota bacterium | reverse complement strand
CCAGTTCAATCTCCCGGAGGCTTCGCGGGCGCCCTGACTCTTGGTTCATCCTGGCTCCTTTCTTTTGAGGTTGAGGAGGAACTCCCTTTCTCCTCCTCGCTTTCGGGGGCAGTGTCAAGATGCGCCCGAGCCGATGCTTCCACGCTTGAGAAGCTCGCTACCGCGTGGGCGGCAGTTCAATCTTGGCCCAATGCTTGAGCGTCTGCGATACGTCCGACAGACCTTCTTCGACCTCGTAAGGGCCCGCGAGATCGCGTCGGTCTTCCTGAAATACGGGTACGACGACCTGGCCCGGCTGCTGCATCTTCCCCGATTGCTCGGATTGCCCACGCGGCGGCTGCGTGAGCGCGCGGCGGCAATCCGCTCCCTCACCAAGCCGCAGCGCCTCCGGCTCGCGTTGGAGGAGCTTGGGCCCACCTTCGTCAAGGCGGGGCAGATTGTGTCGAGCCGATCGGGACTCGTTCCTCCGGACTACGTGGCCGAGTTGTCGCGATTGCAGGACGCGGTGACTCCGATGCCGTTTGATTCGGTGGAGCAGGTCCTGAACGCCGAGCTGCGGCGACCCTGGAGCGAGGTGTTTGTCAGCGTGGATCGTGAGCCGCTCGGGGCGGCGTCCATCGGACAGGTGCACCGGGCCCTTCTGCACACGGGCGAGGAGGTCGTGGTCAAGGTCCAGCGTCCCGGGATTTTGGACAAGGTGCAGACGGATCTCGACATCCTGGCCCGGTTCGTTGGCCTGCTGGAACACCAGGTCGAGGAGATGCGCGTGTGGCGCCCGGTCGCCCTGGTCGAGCAGTTACGACGGGACCTGCTGAGGGAGTTGGACTACCAGGTCGAGGCGGGAAACATGAGGCGCTTCGCGGAGCAGTTTCGTGGGCGGGCCGGCCTGAAGGTTCCGGCGGCGTACGCGGAGTACAGCACGTCACGGCTGCTGGTGATGGACCTGATCAGCGGCCAGAAGCTCGCCGAGTTTGCGGCTGCCGAGCCCGCCGGGCCCCGTCGGGCCGGGGTCGCGGAGTCCATTGCCGACCTGGTGATGCAACAGATCTTTGTGCACGGTTTTTTCCATGCCGATCCGCATCCCGGCAACCTAATGATCCTGCCAGGGCCGACGGTCTGCTTCCTGGATTTTGGCATGATGGGTTTTTTGCCGAGGGAGGGACGTGAGGGGTTTGCCAGCCTGGTGGGAGCCATTGCCGAGCGGGATGAAGAGGCGGCAACGCGGGCCTTGCTCGAGCTGTCGGAGCCCGGTCTTGGTGAGGCCCGCCACGGTCTTTCGGCCGACATGGCGGATTTCATCCACCGCAACTTCAACCTGGCGATGAAGGAATTTTCCTTTGCCCGGGTGACCCGCGAACTCCTGGGCCTGACGGCGCGATACCATCTGGTGATCCCTCCGGATCTGGTGTCCATGCTCAAGGCGTTCGGGCAGATGGAGGTGGTGGTCCGTACCCTCGATCCGCAGCGCGATCTGATGGCCCAGGCGCGTCCGTTTCTGCGCGCGGTGCGGCTGGAACGGGTGGGGCCGCGGCGGCTGGTGCGAACCCTGGCGGACTCCGGCGAGGATTTTGTCACTCTGCTGCGTACCTTGCCCCGGGATCTCCGGTCGCTTCTGGGAAAACTTCGTGCCGGTGAAGGGCGTCTGATCCTGCGGCACGACGGTCTGGAGCCGGTACGCCGTTCGCTGGACCAGGTGACCAATCGGGTGGCCTTTGCGATCGTTCTGGCCGCGCTCATTGTGGGGAATGCCCTCATCATCCACGCACGGATGCCCCCCTTGTGGCATGGAGTACCGCTCGTCGGTCTGCTTGGTTTCCTGGTCACAGGGTTCCTAGGCCTGTGGCTGCTGGTCTCCATCCTGCGGCATGGACGGATGTAGGAGCCGCCTTGGCGTGGCGGGAAAATCCTCTGCGGTCGGGCTTATGCACAGGCGGCAAGCCGGCATCCGGTTGGCTGTACCCCGTTGAAGACCGGATTCCTGGACCCCGTATCCCGATTCAGAGGCTTTCGCCGGATGCAGTGGAACTTTGGAAGTATTCCGGGTATTCATGCCTGCGCCATATGCCCCAGTTCCAGTACAAGGCCCGTCGGCGTTCGGGAGACCTGGTGGAGGGATCGCTGGATGTCGCCGACCGAGCCGCCGCGCTGACCCAGTTGAGCAAGCTGGGACTGTTTCCTGTGACCATCAGCACCTCCCGGGCTGGGGCGATGCCGACCGTGCTTTCCGCCCCGGGCTCCGTATCGCGCCGCGGGCTTCTTCCGGTGGCGTTGACCACCCTGTTTCAGCGTCGCCGGAAGCCGAAGCTTCAGGAACTGGCCACCTTCACCCAGCAGCTCGCGAACCTTTTGCGCGCCGGCATGCCGCTGACCATGGCGTTGCAATCCATGGGAAGTCTGAGTTCCAAGGGGATTCCGTCTGAGGTGGCCCGCCAGCTCAAGCAGGATGTCACCGAGGGACGCAGCCTCTCGGATGCCATGGGCCGGCAGTCGGAAATCTTTCCCGCGCTGGTCGTGAACATGGTTCGGGCTGGAGAAAAGAGCGGTGCCCTGGAAGAGGTGCTTCGACGGCAATCGGCCCATTTCGAGCGTTTTGCTGATGTCCAGGCCAAATTCAAGTCAGCGATGATCTATCCATTGGTGGTCTTGGGAGTCGGTGTGGCGCTGGTGGTGTTCTTCATGACCGCACTCCTGCCGAAGTTCATGAACCTCTTCGAGAGCATCCCGGGCTTTGAGCTGCCGGGTTCAACGCGGCTGCTGATCAATGCCAGCCGGTTTCTGACCCAGTGGTGGTGGGTGTTGGTGCTGGCGACCGTGCTCCTGGTCTTCCTCTTCATCCGGTACCGAGCCACGGAGGTCGGCCGACGGACCATTGACCGGTTCAAGCTGTCCGTGCCGATCTTTGGGCGTGTTACCCGGCTCAATCTCTTTGGCCAGTTCGCCCGCACCCTTGGGACCCTGCTGCGCAACGGGGTGCCGGTGCTGGAAGCCCTTCGGATCACGGAATTGGTGGTCCCAAACCGGATTGTCGGTGACGCCATTTCCGAAACCCGGACTGCGGTGACGGATGGGAAAACGCTGGCCCAGCCGCTCGCCAAGTCCGGCATTTTCCCCCAGTTGATGATTGATCTCCTCAAGATCGGCGAGGAGACGGGGGACATTCCAGGCGCCTTGGAGAATGTGGCCGAAACGTATGAGCGGGAGCTGACCCTGGGGCTGCGCGCCATGACCAATCTCATTGAACCGGTCATGATCGTGGGCATTGCCGTGCTGGTCGGCTTTCTGCTGATGTCGGTGATGTCCGCCATGTTCGCCATTACCCAGAACCTCCAACGCTGATTCGAACGTGAAACCAGGGCTAGGTGATGGCAGAACGGGGTGCCAGGTCCGGCGGCAGTCAGCGTTCACCCTCATCGAACTGCTCGTTGCCATGGCGATCGTCGTCCTGATGATGATGACCGCAATCCCTTATGTGCGCTCCACGCGCAAGAATCCCTTGGTCCGGGCCACCAGTGACCTGGTGGAGGCATGCCGGAAGGCCCGGGTGAAGGCGATCCTGATCGGTCGCCCCATGCAGGTGGTGATCTACGATGGCGGAGCGGCGATTGGGGTGGAGCCGGTGCCCGGATTGGGGTCCATCGGCCGTTATCTCGCGGCGTCCGATACGACATTTGCCTCGGAGGTGGACCAGGCTTCGATCCAGGATGACACCGCACCGATCTTCCAGGCGCGCATTGACGACGAAGTCGCCTTTCGGCGGCCGTTATTGATCAACGGACGTGACTTCTTTGACTCCGTCGAGCAGGCCGCTGCGATCCGCTTTTTTCCCAACGGCACCAGCGACGCACTCCACGCCGAGCTGCAATGGCTGCGGCAGGACGTGCGCCGCATCACATTGGACGTCATGACCGGGCAACCATCGGTGGAGGGCGCACGGTGAAGCGAACAGCGAATCAAAATTCACGATTCCAAGCCTTTACGCTGATCGAGGTGGTGGTGGCTTCCGCAATCCTGGCTGTTGGATTGGCGGGCATCCTGGTGATCTGTGCGAACGGTCTTCGCACGGCACGGGTCCTGGATCGGATTCATGTCGATGCTGGGAGTCTTGCAGCTCACCTGTCGCTGACCAACCGGCTGGAGGAAGGGGCTGATTCAGGCACGTTTGGCGACCTGTATCCGGGTTACCGGTGGACCAGGGAGATTCGTGAAGCAGAGGGGTACACCAATGGCCTCTATCGGGTGGATTTCGTGGTGTTCGATTCCGGGGACCCCAGGGGCAGCGAGTCCCGTATGACGGTGTTTTTGTTCCGTCCGCAATCCGTTCGTTCTGTGGGACGATGAGGCTGCATCATCAACAACAGCAGGGGCGCGCTTGCCGCCGAATGTCATCGGGGGCCGCGTTTACCCTGATCGAGGTGTTGGTGGCGACCTTCGTGTTCGCCATCGTGCTCGCCTCACTTTTTGGAACCTGGCGTGTCATCGCACGGAGTACAGACACCGCCCTGCATCTGGCGAGTGAAGCCCAGAGGACACGCCTGGCCCTCCAGTGCATTGATGAAGCGTTCAGCGCGATCGAAATGTTTCAGAGCAACATGCGCTGGTATGCATTTCTGGCCGACACCAGTGGTCCCTATGCGGAGGTCAGTTTTGCGGCCAACTTGGGGGATTCGTTTCCTGGAAGCGGATTCTACTCCGGTCAGCGACTGCGGCGGATCACGATGCGGGTGGAGGCAGCTCCGGAGGGAGGGAACCAGTTGGTCATGCATCAAACCCCGCTCCTATCGCCGCTGGACGGGGATGTGGATACGCATCCTCTGGTGCTGGCCACTGATGTCA
>JAFLEG010000427.1 GCA_017302195.1 Verrucomicrobiota bacterium | reverse complement strand
GGGCCCGCACCGGGGCTCCGGCCGGGGGCGCACCGCTCAGTGGCGACTCCAGCGCATCCTCGGGCTTGTTCCGCGCCAGCGCGGTGATGATCCCCTCGCTGGAGATCTGCAGTTCCACCGCGGCGCTGAAGAACTTGGTCTTCGCGATCTCCACGCGGACCCGGTAACGACCCACGTGCGACTCCTGAAAGCTGGGGATCACCAGCGTCAGCTCCTCCTCATCCTCCAATTCGTCCCCGTTGAATTCCCAGTGCAGCTTGGGCTCGTCCCCATCGCCCAGGGCGGTCTCCAGGATCACGCGATCCCCAATCCGCGCCGCCCGGTCCCCGGTCACCAGCTGGATCCGCGGGATCAGTTCGTCCACCGGCTCCAGATGCCATTCCAGAACGAAGGGCCCTGTGGCCCCGGCGTAGCCGTCCACGGCAATCTCGACGCGTTCGCCGGCTTGCACTCCAAACTGCACCCCACTGGATGCCTCGTCGTCGCCCCCCTCATCGTCATCGTCATTCTCCACGATCCGGTCGAGCCGCCGGATGTCCGGCGCCTCATCTGGCCGGACCTGGTACACCGCCAGCAGGGTGTCGTATCCCGCCCCGGTGAGGCGCAGGGTCGCCAGCCCGTTCACCGGGGCGATCCAGGAAATCCAGACGGAGTGGCGCGGTGCCTTGCCGCCGTGTCGGGGTTCCCCGGATTCCACGGTGGCCACGGTGTTGTCGCCGGACAACCGGCCCTCGGCGGTCGTGAGCACCTCGCGGTCGGCGAAGGCGTCCTGGAACTCCGCGCCCGCGGCCCGTCCGGACAGGGCCAGGGCCGCGAGGACCAGGCCTGCGAGCTGGAACCACCGTGGGATCAAGTGAGGTTTCATACCTGCCGGACCCTGCCGGTTCAACTGCCGACCAGACAGGAAGCGGGACGGCGGCCACCCGATCGGTGAACCGCCGCCCCACAGGGCCTCAAGGCCGCGTCGCCGAAAGTTTGGTGGCCTCCTTCGTGGCGAAGAGGTATCGGGCCTCCACCCAGTCCCCAAGTCTCAGTTGCTCGAAGTCGCAGTTGAAGTTGTTCAGGGAGATCTTGGTGGACGACGTCACGCGCAGGGAGCCCGAGCCGTAGTAGGAGGCCCCGATGACCACCGTGCCCTGGACGTGGTCAATGGCTGTGATGTAACCCGTGACGCGGGATTCCACCACCTTGGGGGTGGACACTCCACCGCCCCCACCTCCACCTCCGCCTCCCCCGGTGCTGCTCCGGTTCCGACCCGCGGCCAGAAGATCGGCGGATCCGGCCAGCAGGAGGGCGGAGACCAGGGTGAGCATTGCGGCCTTGCCGGAACGGCGGCCAAGAGAGGATGAATTCATGTCGGATTCGATGTGTACTTCTCCGGCAACACCGGGCTCCCAACGCGGGCTCCCGGCTGCCGGTGTGGACCCCAGCGCAGCCGGAATGCCAAGCGGCATTTTGGCCTGGAACCCGACCGATTCCCGCTGGAAACCACCCTCGCGAGGGTCCGGCGGTCCGGGAGCGGACCATTTTGGATCGGATCCGGACCACCTTCGCCATGGGCCTGGGCGACGGACCGGAAGCCCGGCCGAAACGACGCGGTGGGAAACGCCGGGAAACCGCTGGCACCAAACGGTGACTCTCCCTTCCCCACAATCCCCACCCCACTTCCTCTGTGTTCCCAGTGCCTCCGGGGTGACGCCCACCACGTCCGACCTCAGGTTCCGGCTGAGCGCTTGGATTTCCCGGCCGTCCCTCACAGGATGACTGCGCCGCACCCCGTCTCCGATGCCCGACTGGTATGATCGATTGATTTCGCTGCTGGGCCTGGACGGCTCACGGAATGACGTGCTCTTCGGCGTGCCGGTACGTGAGTTTCCGGAACTCCCGGGAATGAACAGCGCCGGGGGAGTGCGTCCCGCACTGCATCGGCGTGCGGATGGACTGCTGTACCTGGTGTTTGAGGTGCCCAATCCCGGCGGCTCCTGGCGGGGCATCCTGCCGTGCACTCCCGGCAATCTGGACCTTTTGGAGGCCTTCCTGGGGAAGGCCCGACTTCATGGGACCCCTGACGGCCCGACGGATCCTGCGCGGCCGTTCCTCGCGGCCGTGGTCCTGCCGGAGCTTCCCGACTCGATCCACGGCCTCCGAATCGGACTCCGACTGGCGGAACCTACTGAGGGTCCCCGTTCACTGGAATTCACCCTGCGCGGCCCGCGGGCACTCCTCCGGCGCCCTCTGCGGTGAGACCGATCGGCTTCCCAAGCCTGGGAGATGCTGCTCCAGGAGGCGCGCCAGGGGTCAGGTCGTTGAATCGGCCCGCCGTGGCGGGCCCGTTTGCCGGTCCGGCGGGAGCCTGCGCCCGTCACCCCCGCGGGGTCCGGGCCAGCCCGCATCGAATTCCGTGCTCCGGGGAAGCGTCTTGACGCCGCGACGTCTCACCACCAAAAACGCCGCATCGCATGGCTCACGCATTTCTCCGTTCCCTGGGCATCCTCCCCTTCCTGGCCATCTCCCTGCTCGGCGCCGATGCGCCGGCCGCCTCCACCAATGAACCGCCGGTGTTTGTGGATCCCCAACTGGAATCCGCGGTGCGCCAGCAGGTGTTCGCCAAGCGCAACACCACCAATGCGCTGACCGCGAGCGACGTGGCCCAGGTTTCGGTGGTGGTCGGCAACTTCCGGGGCATCACCAACCTCACCGGACTCGAACACTGCAAGGCCATCGCCTCGCTGGAACTCGCCGGCAACCGAATCACCGACCTCGCGCCGCTGCGGGGCCTGCGCCAGCTCCAACTGCTGATCCTCAGCAGCAACCGGGTGACCGATGTCGGGCCGCTCGGCACGGTGCCGGCCCTGCAGTACATTGAGCTGTCCCACAATCAGGTGAAGGACATCGCCGCCCTCGCCACCCTCACCAACCTGGCGTCCATCTACCTCGGGGACAACCGGCTCACCTCCATTGCGGCCCTGACCAATCTCCCCCGCCTGGTGACCCTCTACGCGGAGCGCAACAGCCTCAAAACCATCGCTGGCGTGGACCGCCTGCGCGGCCTGAGCAGCGTGTCGCTCTCGGGCAACCAGATCGCCGATGTCACGCCGCTCACCGGGTTGCGGGCGCCCTCGTTCATTTTCCTGGAGAAGAACCGCGTCCGCGATCTGGCCCCGCTCAACGGATGGATCACCAACGACCTGGCCACGGCCCGGAACTTCGCGCCCTACCTGCAGCTCTTCCTCAAGGACAATCCCCTCTCCTCGCGCAGCAAGAAGCTGGCGCAGCAGTGGGCGAAGGACGGGGTGCGCGTCAATCCCTGACGGGCGGGGGTGAACAACGAAGGCGCGATGGCGCGACGCGGAGGCTGAGGAGAAACCCGTTTCCTGGCAGGGACTGCCATGCGCGTGTGAAGTCACCACCATGTCACCCGTGGCGGGGCGCACAGCAAAAACACTGAAGGCCTCGACCAGCCGCCGGAATCAACGGAGCACTCCGGCAGATTCAGGCTCCCCAATCTTCTTTGCGGCTTCGCGTCTTTGTTGTTCCACCCCGCGTCACCGTCACCGCTTGCGCAATGTGAAGTAGTCGCGCACCTGGCCGCGCTGGTTCAAGAAGGTGGCGTGGAGCTCCGTGCCCTCCACGTCCAGGATCAGTGACCCGAGCTTGTTCAGGGAAAGATACATGGCCGGGTGGTTCAGCTTGCCGCCGCTGATCTTGCCGGAACTGCCGGCCACCACATAGACCGCGCCCTCATGCGGGAGCGTGCCAGCGGACTTCTCGTAGGCGCCGTCGCCGTCCGGACGCCCATCGCCGTGGTTCTTGATCTGGGCCGGCGTCAGGTTCGTGCTGTACCCGTAGGCCTGATCCAGCAGAAAGCTCCGCTCGTAGCTGTGGCTGTGGCCGGCCAGGACCAGGTCCACGCCGCCCGCCTCCAGGATGGGCAGGATGTTTTCCCGCATCTCCACCAGCCGTCCGGAACTGTCGCTGCGGTTGTCCGAATCATGGGATCCCTTGGTGTAGGGCGGATGGTGGAAATAGCACACGATCCAGTCCCGCGCCGTGCTCTCCAGGTCGGCCCGCAGCCACTGGGCCATGGCGCCGTCCGGACTCCGGTCGGTGTCGTGCGAGTCGAGACAGATGAAATGGGTGTTGGCGAAATCAAAGGAGTAATAGGCCTCGGTGCCGCTGGGCAGCCCCCCCGCCTGCCCAAGCGTTGGCAGGGTGAAGGCGTCGTAGTACACCCCGGACTGCGTGGGGGAGTTGGCGCTGCCCGCATCGTGGTTGCCGAGGGTGGGCCACACCGGCGACTGCCGGAGCAGCCAGGCATAGGGGGCAAACACCGCCTTCTGATACTGGGAGTCGGTGCCCACGCTGTAGGCATTGTCCCCGAGCATCAGCCACAGATCGGGCACCCGGCCGGCAGAATACCGATGAAAGGCATCGCGCACCGCGAACTGGTTGGTGTCAGCGGTGCCGGAGTCGCCGATCACCCACACCCGCGTGGACCGCGGCGGACCTATGACCGGCGCCGTGCGAAAGGCCTGGGTTTCCCCCGGCTCGGTGTACCACTGGTTCGTTTCCCTGCCGACGGCATAGAAATACCGCGTATCCGGCCGAAGACCGCCGATACGAACCACATGATCTTCCAGCTTGCCAGCGTGGCGGACCACGTTGGTCGCCGACTGGGGGGTCAGGCCATAGCGGACCAGGCCAGGGGTTTCCCGATCCGTGCGCCAGCGGATCACCATGGAATTCGTGGTCTGGAGCTGCAGGTAGGGTCCGCGGGTCAGGCGCGGCGCCGCGGTGACGGTCACGGCCGCGACGGCGGCAAGGAAGATTCGGAACG
>JAFLEG010000426.1 GCA_017302195.1 Verrucomicrobiota bacterium | reverse complement strand
TCCGGGACGAGCTGGCCAATGGATCCCCCTTTCTGACACCGCCGCAGTTCACCTGTGCGGCCGGGGATGGGGACGGGGGCTTCTGGGTGGGCGGTGACGCCGGACTTCACTGGATCAGCCCGGAAAGCAACCTGGTCGAGAACCGCTTCTGGACGCCGGTGCTGACGGTGCCCGGCGGTCTGGGCATGACGGTCGCCCCGGGCTTCCGGCCCTCGGCGGCCGCCTACGCCCTGGCGCAGGAGCGGGTCATGCAGGGAGTCCGGGACCGCATGCGGGACCGGGCCCGCCAGGCCCGCAGCAACCTGCGGCTGAAGCATCCGGTGAGCCCCTACTGGCCCACCAGCCGCCTGCCCGGGGCCGTCACCGCCCTGCATCGTGACGGCAATTTCCTCTGGGTGGCCACCCGCGACGGCGCCAGCGTGCTGCGGAGCCGCGTGCTGCTGCTGCACCAGCCGACGCGCCGCTGGGTGGGCTGGTTCTCCGTCGCGGCGCCGGTCACCTGCATCACCAGCGATGGACAACGCCTCTGGATCGGTTCCGACGTGTCGAGGACGCCGGGGGCACCGGCGCTCTTTGCCGCGGACAAGGTGCCGCTGATCGCCGTCCCGCAGACCGCCTGGATCCGGGACGCGATCCCTCCGGCCGAACTCACCGAGCGCCTCGCCGCCCTGCCGGTCAAGGAGCGCGCGGTGCTGGCCTTTTTTGGCGGCGATGCGGCCCGGGTCGTGGAGTTGCTGGCGCCCACCGGCGAGCCGGATCCCGATGCCGATGCCGAGACGCTGTTCCTGATGGCCTTTGCGCACGATGCGGTGGGGCTGAACCAGCCCGAGGTTCTGGATGACTACGTCGAACGGCTTCGCACGCGGCATCCGGACTCTCCCTTCGCCGAACTGGCGTCCGGCGTGCGCAGCGCCCGTCCGGCGGCCGTGAATCCCGGGGAGGGCGAGGAACCTCCGCCCCGGGAGACCCCCCCGGATCCCGTCCCATCCCCGGAGGAGGCGCCGCTGACCTCGCCTGCGAGCCGCTCCGCCGCCGAGGCGAGCGAGCTGGCCGCCCGGGCTGCGGCGGCCATGTCCCGCCACGACCTGAGCCGCGATGGCGGACTGAACCCCGTGGAGTTCCGGCTGTGGCGTGGACTGAAGGCCGACTTCCCCGGCGCCGACCTGGATCGCAATGGGCAGGTGGATGCGCTGGAGCTGGAGCGGCTGCTCTCCACCGACTGACCCGGGGATCCCGGGCTCCGCGGGTCATCGAAACTCAATCTGCACGTCCTCAAACCCTGCCGCACGGGCCAGCGCCGCCAGTTGCAGGCGGGTGCGATCCTCGGCGTCCCTGAGAATGCCGGCGGCGCGGGCCGCCTTGCGGATCGCCTCGATGGCCTGCCGCCGGGCGTCCTGTTCCATCTGCTGGTCAAAGGTCCTCAGCATGCCGGTGGAGCGCTCCAGGATCTCGGTCTTGCCCTCGTCGAGATAGACATCCATCAACTGAGGGCGGGGCAGCACCAGCGAAAGGCTCCTGCCGCGCACCGTCACATCGGCGGGCTGCAGCTTCTGGAGATCCACGCCGGCCTTGGCCACGCCATGGGCGACCATCAGGAGGCGATTTTGTCCGTACCATTTGGCGTCCTCGATCACCACCACCTTCTCGAAGACGTACTTCACCGTCACCAGGTGGGACAGCGCCTGGATCCGGGTGATCACCGTCGCAGTGTTCAGGATGGGCGGTCGGCCGCCCCCGGCGGGGAGCAGGCGTCCGAGGGTCAGGCCCAGCACCAGCGCGGCCATGGGGACCAGCACGGCGAGGCCGCCGACACCCATCATCACCCAGCGACGGTTCATGCGACTGGGGGGAAGTGTGGCAGACTCCCCCGCCCAGTTGAAGGGAGGACCCATCGCTCCGGACGATGTCGAGGGAGGGACGAGCGTTGCGAGTCCTGACTTCCACCGCCGGGCGTGTGGAGTCACTGCGGGGAATGGGGGGCAGCGTGACGCGCCGGGGCTTCCCATGATGCACGTTATTTGTCCAAAGGCCCGGCGGATCTGCACGGGGTGGCCGATGGAACACGTCCCTGCCAATGTCTTCACTTCATCCCTCATCCTTCCTCGTTCATCCTTCCTCCCCGGGCGTTCCTCCGAGCAGGCTCGGCAATCCTTTGGTGATGACCCCATGAAACAGATGCTGTGCAACGGGCGGTGTGCCGGATGGGCCCTGATCGGATCGCTGGTCCTCACGTTGGGCGTCCGCGGGGCAGATACCCCACGTCCCGTGCCGCGGGCCGGTCTGTCGCGGTCGCTGTGGGCCCGGGAGCCGCTGGTGATGGATCCGGTGGCCGTGGCCTTCGATGACTCCGGCGCGGCGTATGTGGCCGAAACCGCGCGGCGGAGCACGGTGGACATTGACATCCGCTCGCACCGGGACTGGCTGATTGAGGACCTGTCCAACGAGTCCGTGGACGACCTGAGGCAGGCCTTTCATCGCTGGATGGCCCCGGAGCGCAGCCTGGAGAATGCGTCCTGGCTGCCCGATCTCAACGCGGATGGCGTGCACGACTGGCAGGATCTCCGGGAGGTCCGGGAGCGGGTGCGCCGCCTGGAGGACACCACCGGCGGCGGACAGGCGGACCGTTCCCGGCTGATCGCCGAGGGCTTCAACGAGGAGATTTCCGGCGTCCTGGCCGGGGTGCTTCCGGTCGGGAACCAGGTCTGGGCGACGGCCTATCCGAATCTGACCCGCTTCCCCAAGACGGAGGGCAACTCGCCCGCTCCTGCGGTGGAGACGGTCTTCCGCGGCTTCGGGGTGCACGCCGCCTTCGACGGGCACGATCTTCACGGATTGATCCTCGGGCCCGAGGGCCGCCTGTATTTCACCTGCGGGGACAACGGGTTTTCGGTCACCAACCGCGAGGGCCGCCGGCTGCATCACCCCCACACCGGCGGGGTGCTGCGCATGGATCCCGACGGCTCGAATCTCGAGGTGTTCGCCACCGGCCTGCGCAATCCCCAGGAGATCGCCTTCGACGAGGACGGCAACTGGTTCGCCGTGGACAATGACGGCGACCTGCGCGATGAGCGGGAACGCTTTGTCTTCATCGCCGAGGGCGGCGATTCCGGATGGCGCCTGCACTGGCAGTTCCGCGAGCCCGGATGGTCGGAGATCACCCGGATGCCGGAGTACAACCCGTGGGTGGATGAGCGGATGTGGACGCCGCACCATCCCGGCCAGCCGGCCCACATCGTCCCGCCCATCACCAACTACTCGGTGGGGCCCGGCAGCCTGCGCTTCAATCCGGGCACCGCGCTTTCCGCCGCCGACCGCGGGCACTTCTTCCTGATCCAGTTTCCCGTGCAGAAGGTGACCGCCTTCCGTGCGGCACCGCATGGCGCCGGCTTCGAGATGGCCGGGGAGCACACCGTGCTCTCGGGCATGATGGCCAGCGCGGTGGCCTTCACCCCCTGGGGCGCGCTGTGCGTCGCGGACTGGGACGGGCTGTGGGCCCCCAACGGCACCGGCGCCCTCTGGATGCTCGATGATCCGGCGTCCGCGGGCTCCCCGCTCCGACGCGAGGTGGCCCGGTTGCTGGCGGAAGGCATGACCGGGCGTGACGAGGCGGACCTGGTGCGGTTCCTGGCGCATGCCGACCAGCGGATCCGGCTCCGGTCGCAATGGGAACTGGTGCGCCGCGGGGCGCGCCGGGCGTTGCTGGAAACCGCCGGGTCGGCCGCAGCACCCTCCAACGCCCGGGTGCACGCCCTGTGGGGATTGACGCGAATCCCCCCCCCGCTGGCGGCCGATCAATTGCCGCTGCGCGATGCCGAGCCGCGCATCCGGGCCCAGGCGGCCAAGGCCGCCGGGGAACTGCGCCTCGCCGGGGCCGTTCCCGCCTTGCTCCCGCTGCTGGCGGATCCGGCACCGACGGTGCGGTTCCAGGCCGCCATCGCCCTGGGCAAGATCCGGGCTCCGGACTCGGTTCCGGCCCTGGTCGGACTTCTGGCCACCAACAACGGCGCGGATCCCTTCCTGCGCCACGCCGCCGTGATGGGATTGGCCGGCGCCGCCACCCCTTCCGATCTGGTGGCACTGGCCACCCACCCCGCCGCCGCGGTGCGCATTGGCGCGATTGTGGCGCTGCGCCGGCTGCAATCTCCAGAGGTTGCCGTGTATCTCAAGGATCCGGACGCCGAGGTGCGCCGGGAGGCCGTCCGGGCCATCCATGATGACGACTCCATCCCGGACGCCCTGCCGGCGCTGGCGGCCCTGATCCTGCGTCCCGACCTGGGGGAGGACCCGGCGGTGATGCGGCGGGTGATCAGCGCCCAGGTGCGCGTGGGCCGGCCGGAGCATGCGGAACACCTGATCCGCCATGCGATGGACGCGCAGCATCCCGAGGCGCTGCGCATTGAGGCCCTGGAGGCGCTGGCGGATTGGGACCGCACGCGTGCGCTGGACCGGGTGGAAGGACGCATGCGCACCCTGCCTCCGCGTGATCCGGAGCTGGGCCGCACCTGGATCGCCAAGAATCTGGAACCCCTGCTGTCCACGGCGGGGCCGGGACTGGCGGCGTCCGCCACCCGGCTGGTGACCGCACGGGGCATTCCGGCCCGGCCGGCCCTGTTCCGCGCCTGGGTCACCACCACCAACCAGCCGCTGGAGGTGCGCCTGCGGGCCCTGGAGTTTCTGGCATCCGGAGATGCCGCCGAACTGGCGTCCGCCCTGGATGCCGCGGAGCACGACACCGCCCCGGATCTGCGCATCGCGGCGCGGACCGCACGGGCGCGGCGCGATCCGCAGCGCTTCGCCCAGGCTCTGGCCTCCCTGCCTGCGGCAACCCCCCTGCGCGAACG
>JAFLEG010000425.1 GCA_017302195.1 Verrucomicrobiota bacterium | reverse complement strand
GCCCGCCGTTGTCGCTGATGGCCCCTGCGATGACGTCCACAAACTCCGGCCAGCGCTCGATGCAGTCCTCGCCGATCAGGATCTTGCTCCAGCCGGGGCCGTGGATCTGGATGGCCGGGTTGTTTGCGTACTGCTGCGTGGTGGACTTGTCACCGAAGATCAGGGCGCGTCCGCAGGCGTTGAGGATGGTCGCCGCGCCATCGTGATCGGTGGGGTAGAATCCGAAGGCCTCCGCCGGCACCCCGGCCGCGATGAAGGCCTGGATCAGCCGGAACGGCGTCCAGGGCTCCTCCTTCCCGGGCTTGATGATCACCGGCGTCTTCAGCGCAATGGCCGGAAGCCAGAGCGAGTTCACCGCGGGGGAGTTGCTCGGCATGACCAGCCCCAGGGCCTGACAGGTCGGGAAGAAACTCAGCTTGGTGCCAAACTGCTCGCCGAAGCCGCGGTCCAGAATGGTGAAGTCGAGGCCGCGGGAGAGTCCGTTGAGCACCTCGCCCAGGTGGGTCAGCGCGTAGTGGATCTTCGCCATGTTGCGCCGCACCATGACGTGGGGCAGTCCGGAAGTGAGGCTCAGCGTCTCGATGTACTGCGCGGCCGACTGCGTGTGGCCGCGATCGCCCAGCGGCAGGGTGCCGTTGAGGAACAGGTCGCCGGCCTTCGCGGACAGCGCCTGCAGATCCGCAACCGTGAACCGCCGCAGGGCCGCGCGGGCCCCGTCCAGGCGGGCCAGATCCCGCTTCACAATCCCGCCGTTGACCTGCGACACCACCGCCTTCACCGCGCCGCTGCGGTGGTCCTTCACCTCGATCTTTTCGAGCGAATCATAAACGCGGCCGAGGCGGAGCGCCGGGAGGTGCGGAATCAGGTCGGACATGGTCGTGTATCGTTGCGCGCGCAAACTGGTACGTCTGCGTAGTAATGGCAACCGGGAGTTTTTGGAAAGCAGCCGCATCGCACCCCTTCAATTCGTGGAGCCCAATAACCAGGGAAGGGTCTCACACAGAGGCCACGAAGGGCGCAAAGGGAATCCTCTGCAGGGCCGGATTCCTTCCTTGGCGTGTTTCGTGGCCTTTGTGTGAGGCTCTCCTGGGGGGTCCGCACGCTGGCGAGGAGGTGCGACGACGCGCGCGCCACTTGTCAGCCCGAGGAACTGCCGACACCCTCGCGCGGCGTTTGCCCGAATGGATCCGCTGATCATGTCCCCCGGACCCGGTGCCCGATTGGTGCGGCACGCGGGCGATGTCCTGTCGTTCACCCTCCAGGGGGTGCCTCCGGGCTGGCACGGACGGCTCCGCACCAACCTGGGCCGCGCGGACCGGGTCCGGGACGAGATCATCCGGGCTCATTTCGAGCGGCTGCCCCTGGCCGGAGCCTCGTGGCGGGACATTCCGATGCGCGATGCCGGCAATGGCGTGTGGCGTCTCGACTTGCCGCTGACCGAGGTCGGCTACTTCAAGGCCAAGGCCCATGCGGTGAATGGGGACGGTGGCCCGCGCTGGCCCGAGGGTCCGGATGCCGCGGTGAGTGTCCATCCGTCCTGGACCCGCACCGGCAACACCCTGTACTGCGCCTTCCCGCGCATGTTCGGCCCCAACAAGGCGAAGCGCATCAGCCGGGATCCCGCCCTGGAGGCGCGCCTCCGCTCCCTGGACGACGAGGGGTATGCGGTCATCCCGCCCAGCGGCACCCTGCGCGGACTGATCCGCGAGCTGCCGCACATCGTGGACACCCTCGGCTGCCGCATCCTGCACCTGCTGCCGGTCAATCCCACCCCCACCACCTTCGCGCGGTATGGCCGCTTCGGATCGCCCTACGCGTTGCAGCACCTGACGGCGGTGGATCCGGCGCTGGTGGAGTTTGACCGCCGGAGCACGGGGCTGGAGCAGTTCGATGAACTGGCCCGCGCCGTCCATGCCCGCGGCGCCCGCCTGATGCTGGACGTGGTGATCAACCACACCGGCTGGGGCAGCCAGCCGTGGGAGGAGCACCCGGAATGGTTCATCCGCAAGCCCGACGGCACGTTCGAATCCCCGGGCGCCTGGGATGTGACCTGGGAGGACCTGGTCGAGCTCGACCAGCGGCATCCGGACCTGTGGGAGTTCCTCGCCGAGGCCTTCCTCACCTGGTGTCGGAGGGGTGTGGACGGCTTCCGGTGCGACGCCGGCTACAAGATCCCCACCCACGTCTGGCAGTACATTACGGCCCGGGTCCGGACCGAGTTTCCCGACACTGTCTTCCTGCTGGAAGGGCTGGGCGGATCATGGGAGGCCACCGAAGCGCTGCTGGGTGACGGCGGCATGCAGTGGGCGTACAGCGAGCTGTTTCAGAACTTCGGCGGCCAGGCGGTGGGAGGCTATCTCGATTATTGCCTGCGCGTCTCCCCCAGCGCGGGCACGCTGATCCACTACAGCGAGACCCATGACAATGCGCGCCTGGCGGCGCAGTCCCGGAACGGCGCGGCGCCCGACGCCCCCAACCTCGCCTGGTCCCGGCTGCGCAACCGCCTGTGCGCCCTGACCAGCGTGAGCGGCGGCTTCGGATTCACCAACGGGGTGGAGTGGGGCGCCACCGAGCAGGTGAATGTGCACAGCGCCCGGGGTCTGGCCTGGGGCAGCGAGCCCAACCTGGTGGCCGAATTGGGCCGCCTGAACCGTCTGCTCCGGGATCATCCCTGCTTTGCCGACGGCGCCATCCTGACCCGGGTCAGTCCGGAGGGTTCGGCGGTGTACGCCCTCCGCCGTGACGCGGCGAACGGACAGGATTCGGTGCTGGTGCTCGTGAACACCGAGCCGGAACGGGTGCAGTCCATCAGGCTGCCGGCCGCCGTCTGGGCGGCGTTCGGAGGCGGGCGCACGGACCTGCTGGCCTCGGGTCCGGACGCCGCGCCCGCCCTGGAGGAGCATGCGTCCCCGAGCGGCATCGAGCTGGTGCTGGAGCCGGGGGCGACACACTGCCTGGCCGCCTCGCCCAGGCCCGCCGGACTTTCGGGAGAGCTCTACCGGGAGGCCCGCGCCCGCTCGGACTGGGCGGTGGCCGCCTTTGGCAGGGCCGCCGGACACGACGGTCTGGAACTGCCGGCGGAATGGACCGACTGGCAGGCGCTCGCAGCGCTGGTGCATGCCGATCCCGAGCCGGTGCTCGGGCAGGCTTCGGGGGTGCAGGACGGCTATCGCCCGGTGGTGACCTGGCACCGGGAGGACCGGGCGCGGATCACTCCGGTGCCCCCTGACCACTGGCTGCTGGTCCAGGATGAGTTTCCATTCCGCGCACGGCTGGAGGGCCGGGGCATCCGGTTGCAGCAGGCGGACGCCATCCGGGTTGCCTCGGGTTTTGTCGCGTGCTTCCCCCCCCGCCAGCCGTCGTCGTCCCACGAGGCGGTCCTGTCGCTCGAATGCCACGACGGCCCGGAGCGGCGGTTGAGTGCGCCCGTGCGGTATCTCGCCGCCGAGCCGGAAGTGCGGCTGGGCGGCGTGCCGCGGTCCCGCGAGGCGCTGGTGCTGCTGACCAACGGCCGCGGCGGGATGACGCGGATGGGCGTGGACCTTGGCAGCGTGCGGTCCAAATACGACTGCGTGCTGGGGGCGAATCTGCATCCCAGCGTCCCGGTGGACCGGCATGTGTTCCTCAAGCGCCTGCGCGTCTGGGTGAATGCCGCCGGGTTTCTGACCCCGCTCAACTTCGACAACCTCATCGCCTTTGAGCCCGGACCGCCGGCGCACTGGCGCTTTGTGGCCAACGCCGGTGACGGGCGCGCGGTGGAGGTGCATCTGCTCGCCGATCTGCTGGCGGACCGCAACACGGTGGTCCTGCGGTTCATCCGCCCCGAGGCGCAGCGCGGGGTGAGCCGGCTGGGGCATCCGCTCGAGCCCGAGGCCCGCGTGCTCCTGACGGTCCGGCTTGATGTCGAGGACCGGAGCTTCCATGCCGAGACCAAGCGCAACGGCGGCGCGGATCGGCGGCAACCTTGGGGCTCTTCTTCGCGGCAGCAGCGGCGACGATGTCCTGATCGGCCTGGGTGGAAGCGATCAGTTGATCGGCCGCGCCGGCGACGACATGCTGGACGGCGGACCGGGAGATGACGTCGTCGATGGCGGTGGTGGCGACGATCGATATTTCATCGCCCTAGACGCCGGCCACGACATCATCAAGCAGTCCAGCGCAGCCGTTGGCGATCAGGACGTCATCGAACTGGCGGTGGGAATTGTCGAGTCGGACATTCGCCTGTTTGTCGACGCCTATGGCGGAAGCTATTTCCTGCAAATCCGAGGTGAGCTGGCGGCGACGATCAATGTCGACCCGTCGGCGCCTGTGCTCCCGGGGCTCCGCTTCGCCGATGCCAAGGGCTGGCTGTCCGAACGCTGGCAGGAGGCCGGACTGATGCTTTCGGGGACGTCGATGTCCGACGAACTCTATGGCGCTTCCGCGGCAGATGTTCTGTACGGATTCGATGACTGGGATTGGCTCGAGGGCGGTGACGGCGACGATACGCTCGTCGGCGGTCGCGGCGACGACGGCCTGGCAGGTGGGCGTGGCTCCGACTGGTACCGCTTCTCGCCGGGCGATGGCGACGATGTCGTTTACATAGACCGTGGCAGCGGCGACGACACCGATGTGATCGACCTGACAGAGGGGTTTTCCGCCGCCTCGATGGACGTCGACGCAGCAAACGGAGCGATCGTGCTTTCGTTTTCCGGACTTGCCGACACTGTCGTGCTTTACGCCGAGGCGGACCTGCGCTGCCTGCGCGCACATACCCCAAGCGGCCCGCGGCGGTCTATTTCTACGCCACCTGTCTGGTGGACCTGTTCGTGCCGGAAGCCGGCATGGACGCGATCACCTTGCTCGAGCGCGA
>JAFLEG010000424.1 GCA_017302195.1 Verrucomicrobiota bacterium | reverse complement strand
GATCCCCCCGCACGTTCACAAAGCTGCTCGCCTTGTTGTTCTGCGCCACCGTGTCGCCGTCCACCTCCACCTGGACCTGATATGCGTAGAACCCGGGTTCATCGAGGGTCTGCGGCAAGGAGATCAGGTTCTTGCCCGGCTCCAGGGTCATGCGTTCCTCGCCGAGCAGGCGGTCATTGCGGAAGAAACGGATGGTGGCCGGGCGCCGCGAATCCGCGGTGGCGACCACCCGCGCCTCGAAGGTCTGGCCCTTTTTGAGGTTGGCCGGCAGCCCGAGCTTCTGCACCGACACATCCCCGCCGCGCGTCACGCCAAGTGGCACGATGTCCAGGGTCACGCCCAGGGGCTTGGCCGCGGTCAGGGCCGCAGCGGCGTCCCCGATGTTCTCATTGCCGTCGGAGAGCAGCACCAGGCGCTTTTGCCCGGTCTCGGGAAAGGCAGCCGTTCCCAACCGGATGGCCCCCGCGATGTCGGTGCGCTCCGTGCCCACCACCGCCTGGATCTTCTCGGCGTCCGCCACGGTCGTGGCGGTGGTCTCCAGCGCCGCATCGGTGCCGAAGATCAGGAAGCCCGCCTTGTCGGACTCCTTCTTGGCCTTGGCCCAGCGGTTGGCCGCCGAGCGGGCGCTTTCCTGCTGTCCCGAGGGCACCGAATCCGAACGGTCGAGCAGGAAGAAGGTGTTCATGCCCTCCTGCGGACGCCTCCACTGTGCGCCAGCGATGGCGCCCACCAGCGCCAGAAGCACGATCACCCGCAGCCCAATCGCCGCCCCGCGCCGCCAGGGCGACAGCGAGGCGTCCGACCGCCATGCCAGCCAGAGCGTCCAGGCTCCTGCCGGGAGCAGGAGCAGCAGGGCGT
The DNA here is from genome assembly GCA_017302195.1 of Verrucomicrobiota bacterium. Classification (GTDB taxonomy): domain Bacteria; phylum Verrucomicrobiota; class Verrucomicrobiia; order Limisphaerales; family UBA9464; genus UBA9464. Next base: position 3,995 of record JAFLEG010000424.1, on the reverse strand, counting down.
AAGGATGGGTGAACTGGAGGGGCATGGGGGCGGTCGCCAGTGGTCAGTGGTCAGTGGTCAGTGGTCAGTGGTCAGTGGTCAGTGGTCGGTGGCCGGTGGCCGGTGGCCGGTGGTTCGATGTTTTTGGGGACCGCTGATTGGACTTCTGGCGCATGCATTTGCCGAACACTTGATACTATCTCCGCACAAACTTTTGCACCCGGTGATTCTGGGAGTCGGCGACGTAGAGATTACCCCGGGAATCCAGGGCGATGGACCATGGGTTGGCGAAGTGTCCCGGGGCGGCGCCGGGGCCGCCGAGTACTTCGAGCACCTGATCCCGGGCATCCAGCACGGTGACCCGGCTGTTGCCGAACTCGCAGACAAACTGGGTGCCGTCGGGTGCCACGCGGATGTCGTAGGGGTAGCTGAATTCGCCCGGATGGGACCCCGCCCGGCCATGGCTGCGCAAGAACTTGCCGTCGCGATCAAAGACCTGGATCCGGTGGTTGCAGGAATCGGCCACATACACGGCATCGTCCGGCCCGACCGCCACCCCTTCGGCCCGATTGAACTGGCCCGGTTGTTCTCCCGGGGAACCCCACGCCGCGGTCAGGCAGGCTTCCTCGAAGGGCGGGCCGCCGGACTGCACCGATAGGCAGCGCAGGGGAGATGAGGTCGTTCCGGCAGGACCGAGGCGGAACCGCTGGAGACGGTCCACGACCGTGTACTCGCTGACGAAGAACTCGCCGCGCGAGTCCTGGGCGATGCCGCGCGGGAGAATGAACTCACCGGCATTGGTGCCCTTGATCCCCCACTGCGCCACCCGCCGGCCCTCCGGAGAAAAATGGTTCACCCGCATGTAGTGGGGCTCGATCACCAGGATGTTGCCATCGCGGTCCAATCCCATGCCCTTCGGCTTGCCAAGGTCGGTCTGGGGCATCTGCCACTGCAGCAGGTACCGGCCGTCGGGGGAAAACTTCTGGATGCGGCCGGTCAGGTCGGCGACGTAGAGATTGTCCTCCCGGTCGCAGATCAGGGATCGCGGCTTGTTGAACTGTCCCGGTGCCACTCCCCGCGAACCGAGAATGGTGACCTGGGAAAAGTGTTTGGATGCCATCGTCGTGGTGGGGGAGCCGGCGTCGCGACGACATCCCGAAACTGCCAACATCAGCACCAGACCTGCACCAAACATCGTCCGGCGAAAGCCTCCAACCGGGGTCCATCGCCGCAGGGGATTGTTCATGGTCGCCATCGGACACCACAGATGCGTCAGAGAATGAAGTACCGCAGCCCCGAAGCATAGGCTGGTTCCGGGAAACTATTCGGGCGCCAATCCAGATCCATCCCTCACGAAGGACTCTCGCAATGACTCCCACCGGTCGGCGATTTCGGAATCTGGCAACCCGCTTCGAGTGCTGAATCCCGCACCCCGGCCACCCTTGGGCGCTGCTCCAATCAGCGGGTGGCCTCGATCCGGAAAAAGCGCACCGATTCATCCTGGGATGGTTCCAGGTGGAAGCGATTGGTCCGACCCGGTCTCGCCAGGGTCTGATGGACCAAACACCATGGGCTCCGGAGCGATGGGCCCTCCCAGACCGTGAGGTAGTGGCCAGGAAGCCGTGGGAATTCCAGGTAGCGATCATCGCCATCCGTCACAATACGGCTTCCGCGATCCACCACCGTGAGCCGGCCGGGCTCCACCGAGACGAGGTTAAGATTCAGCGGTCCGTCGGGATCCTGGATGTCCGGCAGGATGGCATGGGTCCCCGGCCGCGTGGCGGCGCCCTCGGGAAGCCTCCAGGTGATGGAAAGCCGCCCGGCGTCCTCCGCCAGCAGTCCTTCCACGGTGGGCTCCGGGAGAGGCCTTGGCTCTCCGATGATCCACGATGCCACCGGGCCCCGCAGCGTCAGGAGACGTGGCGCGACCTCGAAGGTGATCCGGTTGGTGACGATCCCCTCCGGCCACTGTCCATCGGTGGTGTAGGCTTCCGCCAGGAAGGTGCCCGTGGTCTGGAAGGTGCCGGCGATGGACCCGATCCGAGCTCCCTCGTCATGGCCAAAGTAGCGGATCCCCTCCGGCAGTCCGGACGCTCCGGTGAGATAGGGGGCGTCGTGAAAGACGTCCTGCGGATACAGGTGGGAGAGCAATTCACCATAGCTTCCGGAGACGCGCAGTCCGGCGATGGGCTGTGGCATCGGCGGTGGAGAGAGATCGAGACGCAGCAGGCTTCCAGGGATCGGCAGGACGATGGAGACGGCACTCTCCAGCACAGCCGCGGTGAAGCGGTCGGCATACTCCAGACTCCCGGTGCCACCGCGCATCCGCGGACGATGAATCGTGCGTACGGAACCTGTTGCCGGATCCAGCGCGTAGAGGACCGTCTGGGGTGAACGGCTCAGTCCCAACAGGGTGCCATCCGGCAATGGCATCAGGGGGCCGACCGGGGAAACGTGCGGGGCCGTACCGGAAGCATTCTCGAACACCAGGTCCGCGGATCCCGACTCGTCATTGGGGCCGGGCGGCGTCAGGCGGAACAGTTGTCCCATGACGGGTGCAGTGGTGGGAGCCAATGCCGAGAGCGCCCGGACGCAATAGAAGTGCCCGGTGGAGTCCTCGGTCAGCCCGCCGGTGATTTCCAACCCGCCCTCGGGGGAATGGGGCAGGAGACCCAGCATCTCATAGCGCGATCCATCGGTCGCAATGCGGAACCAGCGGTCGGGCGTACCGGACTCCAGGTTTTCTCCGGAAAGCAGACCGTAGAGGAGTCCATCCTTGGCCTCGGTCAACTGGGGCCATGGTTGCCCTCGATCCGGGGCGGAGGCGCCGAATTCGTGCAGCACGATCAGCCGGCCGGTCTGGGCATCGAACACGAAGATGGTACCGAGGTTGGCGGCGCCACCGCGGGGAGTCGTGCCGTAGAATCGCCCGTCGCGCCCCCGCATCAGGCCGCAGGGAAGATCGGCCCCGCCACCGTAGCGTCCGGGGAGGGTGGCCAGGACCTCGAACGCTCCGGTGGTGTCATGAACCCGCCAGAGCTTTGGGAAGAACTCATGGGCATTGCCCCGCTGGCTGGTGCCGTAGATCCAACCGAAGTCTCCAGCAGCCAGGAAACCGGAAGGTTCGAGCACGTCGCCGGCGCCGCCGGAGAAGGAATGGATCACGCGGTGCCAGGGCCGGTCCGGACCGATCAAGGAGAGGGTGCCTGCGTGCAGAGCGCCATTGTCAGGCGCCACCGCCAGGAAGTGTCCCGACGGCCCGCGAACAATCGGCCCCCGGGGACGGGGCTTCGGGGTGTGGGCCGGACCGGTGCGACGAAGGGGCTGGATGCCATTCCAACCCGGACGGAAGGACAGGACCCCGTGAAACGATCCGAAGTAGAGCACGCCATCCCGTCCGGCCACGCCGGGAGTGGTCCGTTGAAAGTAACTCCCATCCTGGAGGTAGCTGAAGTGCTCGGTCAGGAGGGAGCTTTGGCTCAAGGTCTCCAGGGTCCCGCCAGGAATCTGGATCCGTTGGATGGCCGCGGGAAACTCCGGGTAGTCCCCGTTCCATTCCTGTTGGGCAACCCCGTAGAGGTGTCCATCGGCGGCCTCCACAAAACCGCCGCAGATACCCCGGGGAAAGGTCCCAAGCCAGGTGAACCCTCCAAGATCATTGGTGACCTGCCCCTGGTCACCGCCATTCCAGCGGTTGAACTGGACGATTCCGGGAGCACCATCGGAGGCCACCCGGTAGGTCAGGTTGAAGAGCCGCTGACGCATGCTGCCGTACAGCGATCCATCGCGGGCGAACGCCAGCGGGGATTTGGTCATTCCCGCAAGAATTTCCCGATCCGGGCGCGTACCCCGGGGAGGGCCGGACAGCGTGGCAAAGTTCAGCCACACCGACGCCTCGGTGCCATCCTTCCGGCAACGCACGATACCTCCGCAGTTCCCCTCGCCCCCGGATTGGGCGACGAGGAAAATCCATCCGTCCGTCCCCTCCACCATCCCGGCGTTCAGATTCCGCAGTC
>JAFLEG010000423.1 GCA_017302195.1 Verrucomicrobiota bacterium | reverse complement strand
AAGTTGATCGAGTTCTCGTCGGCGGTGATCAACTGGGCGCCATACTCCGCCACCCGGACCAGGCTGCCCTTCACCACGAAGCTCGGATCAAAGCCTACGGCACCGAGGCGACCCTGGAGGAAACCCGCGAGACGGCCGTACGGCTGATCCAGGAACGCCGGCCGCCCCACCGCGCCGCCGCCCGGCTGACCTGGTATCTGGAGCGCGTGCGCCGGGTGGAGCCGGTTCCGCTCGGCAAGCAAGGCAGCCGCGATGTGAAGGACGATCCGTGCCTGGCTGCCGCGCTCGCGGCCCAGGCCCGGCGGATCGTCAGCTACGAGCACGACCTGCTCGCTCTTGGGAAGCCCTTCGGCATCGCCATCGTGCGCCCCGCAGCCTTTCTGCGGATGGTTTGATCCGCCCGTGCGCGGCGCGGCGCCAGACGCCTTGCGAGTGACGGCAACCCACTTCCCCCGTCCCGCCGCACCTTCGGATCCATTATTCCTCGCCGCCGGACCCCTCTGAGTTTCCGTACCGCTTCCTACGGCGCGTTGGGATCGAAATACTGCCGGGTGAGCTGGAGGTTCCGGTTGTCCAGAATCTTGCGCAGCGCGGTCTCCTTCAGGAACTCGACGTGTCCATCCATGTAGCCGTTGTTGAGTCCGCCATTGTGCAATCGCAGCGGGAAATCATCCACGGAGCCCCCGGGGCTGACACTCACGTTCACCATGGCGCGGGGGTCTTCCTGCATGAGGAGGAACTTCCCGGACGGATTGCGCACCGAGGTGACGCGCACGCCGCGCGGCGGGGTTCCCTTGTCCGGTCGCCCATCCACCAGACTGTTGTAGCTGTAATTCACCCGCAACACCCGCCCCAGCGGACCGGCGCTGGGGCACTGGTACACGGCGAACTTGTTGGTATAGGCATCCACGTTGTTTCCGGTGGCCGGCCGGATCAGGGGCTGGCTGGTGACATAGGGAAAGATGGCACCGGCTTCGGCATGGAACCCGAAGTTCCGGGGAGGGCGGGTGAGATTGTTGCGGTTGTCGAGGTCGGCCCGTGACTGGCCGCCCCAGACCCAGTCCGCCGGCAGGTTGCCATCCTGTTCGCCCGCCCAGGCGAAGGTATCGGTGTACTCCTCGGCATACATCAGGGATCCCAGGGAGAGTTGCCGCAGGTTGTTCTTGCACACGGCACTGCGGCCCGACTCCTTGGCGCGCGCCAGCGCCGGCAGCAGCATTCCGGCAAGGATCGCGATGATCGCGATCACCACCAGCAACTCGATCAGGGTAAAACCCGTCCGGGCAACCCGCGGATGGACTGAATTCATGGAAAACGAACTTGGATGCGGTGGGAGCAAAGCAAATCGGACGTCACCGCGCCAGCATGGGGCCGAGAAATCTGCGGCGCCTGCGACCAGCATGGCCGCTGGGAAACGGCGGGTTTCGCCACAGAGACGCTGAGCAAACGGAGGAACGACGGGGGGCATTGAGAGAGGCGGAATCACGGTTTGGGGAGGGGTGCTGCCCCCACCCATTCGGCGTTGCTCCCCGTGTCTCCGCGCCGCTGCGGTGCCGGTGCTCTGGATTTATTGGAATGGCTGCGGCATGGGAGCCGGTCAGGGCGCGCGGGAGGCGTTGAGCACCTTGAGCGCCTTCCGGTGGTTGGTCACCCGCATCACCAGCAGTCCGTTCCGCTCGTTCGGACTGGTCGCGCTGTACGCGTACTCGATGTTGATGCGCGCCGCAGAGAGCCGGCGCGCGATCTCGGCCAGGGAGCCCGGGCGGTTGTTGCCATGGATGAGGAGGACCTCGCTCTCGACCACCAGCGCACCCCGCTCCTCAAACAACCCCAGAGCCCGTTGGGGATCACTGACCACCATGCGAAGCACGGTATGGTCCACCGTGTCGCTCATGGAAAAGGCCAGGATGTTGATCCCTGCTTCCGAGAGCGCCGCACACACGCGCGCCAGCGCCCCAGGGCGATTGTTCAGGAACAGGGCGAGTTGCGTGGAGACTTCCATGAAGTGGGCGGGATGGACCTCACCCCGCCACGAATCCTGCCATGCCCGGGTGGGAGACCGCCAGCACCGCATCCGCCGGCGCCGATAATAGGAAACGCTGCCCCCGCGAGCGGGAGCAGCGTTTCCACCCAAACGACCCTAACCAACCCCGCCACCCGGCGGGATCTGAAGGCATGGACGCAACTGCAATGCCAGAGGCCGTTCACGGGAGAATTCTTCACCGGGAATCTGCCACCGGACATCGCCGCCCCCCGGGGCAGGAAGGCAGAGGCCGAGAAACCAAGGCACCCTGGAAACACCGAGGCGCTGGGCCGCACGCCCAGGACGCGTCGTCCCGGCTGAAACCCCCACCAGGCACATCTCCGTGCGTCCCGCCGGCGACCCTTTGCGGTTGCCGGGGGTGAAGTGGCCGTCGCCGCCTGCGAACAGGTTCCGCCTTGGGTCGCGCGCCGACAAACGTCCGGGGACACTCGCGTGAGTTCCACGCACGGAGCGTGAAGCTCACTCCCGACGACTTCCCCATTCAGGGGGTGTGCCGATCGGGGAAGGTGCGGAATCCGGCACGTTCCAGCCCGCGACGCAGCACCGCGTTTCCAGACATCCGGCGCCAGACCGCACCCGTGCGGTGGTTCTCGATCATGAGCAGGATGGGGCCCTGATCAATGCCGAGTGTGTCCGTCGCCCACCAGTCGCGGTCCCGGTTGAAGGCATCCCGAAACCCGTAGGGTCCCCATAGCCGGACGCCGTGGCGGCGCTCCAGTTCCCGCAGGGTGGGAATGCAGACCTCGGGGGCGAAGGGCACCGAGCCGCCCACGGCGGTGGGCGCCAGTGTCCCGTCGTCATTCTCCGCCGGCGGCGCGCCGCGCGCCGCGTAGCCGTCCGGTCCATCACAGGCCGTGATGCCCCATTCCCAGGGGCCGTAATTCGGATAGCGGGCTGCGCGGTCCACGCAGTAGGCCCGCTGGGCCAGGGCCGCCCGGCGCGAGTTTTCAAAATAACTGATGCCCCGGGATCGCATGAAGGCGTCGGCCGTTCCGCGAAAGTCCACCCAGCAGTGCGAGTACTGGTGTCCAAACAGGGGGGCAAACACCACGTAGGAATGCCCGTGGTGGGTCTCCCAGCGGTAGTCGCGGGTCCAGGCCTCCCAGGAAAGGGCCGCCGGGGGCGTCTCCCGCGCTCCCAGCGCGAGCAGCACCAGGATCATGGCCTCGTTGTAGCCCACCCACCGGGACTTCAGGAATCCCGACTCCGGATGCCACCCCATGGTCAGCGTGGACCCGCCGTTGGCCATCCACTCCCAGTCCACCCGGGCCACCATGCGGTCCGCCAGATCCCGGAGCCGCCGCTCGGCGGCCTCCTCGCCCGAAAAGAACGCGGCGGCATCCAGCGCACCGGCGAGCAGCAACGCGGTGTCCACCGAGGACAGCTCGCACTTCCAGGCGCGGTGTCCGGTGTCCATCTCCAGGAAGTGGTAGTACCAGCCCCGATACCCGTTCACGCCGGAGGCCTCCGCACCCTGGACGCCTTCCGACAGGGTTTCCAGGGTCCGCATCGCCCGATCCCGGCCCTCGGCCCTGGAAATCCAGCCATGGTCCACGCCGATGGCGATGGCCGACAGGCCGAATCCGACGGCGGCAATGCTGCACTTGGAGTCCGGACGCGACCGGTCGCGGATGAGTCCGTTGGCCGGATTGGACTCCTTCCAGAAATACCGGAAGGCCGCCTCCTGCACCCGCTCCAGGAAGGCGTCATCGGATTCCTGACACCGCGCCGGATCCCGGCCGGCCAGGAGCAGCAGCGCCAGCATCCAGCCGATCGCGGACCTCATGACGAAACCCTACCGGTCTCCGGCGCACGGCCAACGCACAAATGCGGAATCGGTGCATCCGGCTGCCGTCTCCATTCGTTCCTCGGGTGACCTCGATTTTCGAGACCCTGCCATGAACAACGGAAAACGCTTGCTCCCGTCGCGGATCCTGACCATCGCCACGAGTGCCCTCTGCCTGACCGGCTGGGCCTCCAGCCATCGCGAGGCGCCGCTCATCACCACCTCACCCAAGTTGGACTGCACCGACTTCTACTCGTTCGCCAGCTACGAGCCGGGCCGTGAGGACTATGTCACGCTGGTCGCGAACTACCTGCCGCTCCAGGACGCCTACGGAGGACCCAACTACTTCCAGATGGATCCCGACGCCCTGTACGAGATCCATGTGGACAACTCGGGCGACGCCGTCGAGGACCTGACCTTCCGGTTCCAGTTCAGCAACGTCTCGCGGAACATCGCCCTCGTCATCGGCGACGGGGACAACAAGCGCACCAACGCCATACCGCTCCTCGCCGCAGGGCCTGTCACCGCCGGCAACAACGCCAGCCTCAATGTGGACCAGACCTACGCGTTGACCGTGGTCCAGGGACCGCGCCGCTCGGGTGCCCCCACCCCCATCATCAATCCCAGGGACGGTGGTACCGCGTTCACCAAGCCCCAGGACAACGCCGGCAACAAGACCTTCCCCGACTACGACGCCTACGCCGCCCAGTACATCTATGAGATCGCCCTGCCGGGCACGGAGAAGAAGGGCCGGGTCTTCGTCGGACAACGGAAGGATCCCTTCGTGGTCAATCTCGGCGAGACCTTCGACCTGGTGAACCTGAACCCGCTGGGCCCGGTGGACGGTGCGAAGGATTCCCTGGCCGACAAGAACGTCACCGCGCTGTGCCTGGAGCTTCCCAAGGAGTTCCTCCTGGCGGGCGGCAATGGACCCATCATCGGGAGCTGGAGCACCTCCAGCCGCATCCAGGGCGACAGCATCACCCAAGTGTCGCGGCTGAGCATGCCGCTGGTCAACGAGGTGGTCATCGGCCTGAAG
>JAFLEG010000422.1 GCA_017302195.1 Verrucomicrobiota bacterium | reverse complement strand
CGAGTTCAAGCAGAACTGGGACCGCATCCAGACCATCTGCAACGAAGGCGGCACCGTGCAGGGCAAGGTCAAGGCCGTGGTCAAGGGCGGCCTGGTGGTGCACATCGGCGTCGAGGCCTTCTGCCCGTCGTCCCAGATTGACATCACCCCGCCGAAGAACCTCCAGATCTACGTGGGCAACGCCTACGAGTTCAAGGTGGTGAAGCTCAACCCCGAGCGCCAGAACGTGGTGCTCAGCCGACGCGAGCTGGTGGAGGCCGAGCGCAACAGCCGCCGTGCCACCCTGCTCCAGGAACTGGTGCCGGGCGACGTCCGCAAGGGCGTGGTCAAGAACATCACCGACTTCGGCGCGTTCATCGACCTCAACGGCCTCGACGGTCTGCTGCACATCACCGACATGTCCTGGGGCCGCATCTCGCACCCGAGCGAGCTGCTCCGCGTCGGACAGGACCTCGACGTGGTCATCCTCGACATCAACCGGGAAAAGGAGCGCGTCTCGCTCGGCCTCAAGCAGAAGGAGGCCAATCCCTGGGACAGCATCGAGTCCAAGTTCCCGCTGGGCGCCAAGGTCAAGGGCAAGGTGGTCAACCTGGTGCCCTACGGCGCCTTCATCGAGCTCGAGCCCGGCGTCGAGGGACTGGTGCATGTCACCGAGCTCTCCTGGACCAAGCGCATTGCCAAGCCCTCCGACGTGCTCAAGGTCGCCCAGGAGATTGAGGCGGTCGTGCTGGGCATCAACCGCGAGGAGCAGAAGATCAGCCTCGGCATCCGCCAGTTGGAGACCAACCCGTGGGATGTCGCCCACGAGAAGTATCCGTCCGGCACCCAGGTCAAGGGCACCATCCGCAACCTCACCAGCTACGGCGCGTTCCTGGAGCTGGAGGAGGGGCTGGACGGCATGATCCATGTGTCCGACATGTCCTGGACCCGCAAGATCAACCACCCGAGCGAGGTGGTGAAGAAGGGCGATGTGGTCGAGGCGGTGGTCCTCGAGGTGGACAAGGCCAACCAGCGGATTTCGCTGGGCATGAAGCAGCTCTCGCAGGATCCGTGGGAGCAGATTGACCAGTTCTTCAAGGTCGGCGACCTGGTCAAGGGCAAGGTCACCAAGCTCGCCAGCTTCGGCGCCTTCGTCGGACTGGAGCACGACATTGACGGCCTGGTGCACATCTCGCAGGTCAGCGAGGAGCGCGTGGACAAGATCAAGAACGTGCTCAAGGTCGGCGACGACGTCACCGCGCGCGTGATCAAGATTGACCGTGCCGAGCGCCGGATCGGTCTGTCCATCAAGGCGGCCAACTACACCCAGGACCAGATCAAGGAAGAGCAGAAGCTGCTCGACCAGCTCAAGCCGGGCGAGGACCTGGTGGCGCTCGAACACGCCTTCGCCGCCGCGGAGGAGAAGTTCGGCAAGCAGTAACCGGTCCCGGCCCCTGCCGGCACCCTCTCGGCCGATGGTGGATCGCTCCACCATCCGCCTTTGTGTTTTCCGAAGGCACTCCGCGCCCGGCAGGGCGAAGCGGCCGCCGCCGCCCTGTGCGGGTGGAAGATGACCTCGGTCGCGAACTGGACCCTCGCTGGAACATCCCCAGGACCCCGGGGCAGCCGCACGCAGCGCAACGGAAGCCAGAGCTACCTCGTCCCCCGCCGGTGGGCGACGTCAGGTGGCTCCCGTGCAACGCCACCGCAAGGCTCCCACCCCCCCGTTGAAGTTCTGGTCACTGTCCAGTTCCAGGCGAGCGTCGTGCCCGCGTCAGCGCCCGGAGAATGGCATCGAGCACCTCGTCGAGGTGCGATCCGATGTCGGCGCACAGGAACCGGAGAACCAGGTACCCATGCTCCTGGAGCAACGCATCCTTCCGTCGGTCGCGACGGTAGGCACCCGCATCGGCAAGATGCTGGTCGCCGTCGAGTTCCACCACCAGGCGCGCGGCCTCGCAAAGAAAGTCCACCTCCATCCCACCCTCCCCGTCGAAGGCGATGGGCAGGCGGGCGTTGAGCCCAAAGCGCCCCGCCGTTTCGGACAGCGTTTCCAACCGGCGGTACAGGAAGGCCTCGGAGGCGCTGCGCGCCCGGGCCACTCCGGTGGCCTCAGGCTCCGGCGACCTTGCCGCCGCCACGAAGAGCCTTCCGAGCGGCACATCCACCCCGTCACGGATCAACCGCCGGACACTGGCGGCATAGTCCTGCTTCCATGCGGGATCCACCGGGAGCGGCACCTCCGCCGGCCAGCCGGGAAGCGCGCTGCCCGGCAGCAGGATGGCGTACCCGACCGCCTCGTAGCCGCGGCATCGGCGGTCAAACATGCGGCTCAACATCGGCACATCAAGATCCGCATAGTCGTACACGCGCACCACGCGCTTGTCGTGATGCAGGCGGTGCAGGCGGCCGACGTACTGGGCCACCGTGCCATGCCAGGAAACCGGGAGCGTGAGGAACAGGGTGTCGAGACGCGGATCGTCAAATCCCTCCCCGATGAAGCGTCCGGTGGCCAGGAGCAGACGCGGCCCCGGAGGAGAATCCGCCTCCAGCGAGGCCAGGACCTCCGCCAGGGCGCGCCGGCCCAGGCCGCCGCGCAGCACCGCGAGATGCGGCGCCTCCGGACGCAGCCGCTCTGCCAGCCGCTCCAGATGATCCGTGCGTTCGGTCAGGACCAGCGGACACCGCCCCTCGCGCAGCGCGGACAGCACATCGGCGCAGATCATCGCATTGCGCCGATCCTCCCCGGCAAGCGCCGCGTACAGGTTCTGAAACTCGACCCGGGGATCCGGATCGGAGAGATGGATCGGACGAAACCCCGTGGGCCGGACGATAACCTCGTGACGGAACGGCCGCGCGGCGGCCTGACGGCGGGCGTCCACCCGATACCGGATGGGCCCGCATTGCATCAGGATGAGCGGGTGGTGCCCATCCTTCCGGGTCACGGTGGCGGAAAGCCCGGTGACAAAGCGCGCCCTGGCCCTGCGCACCACCCACTCGAAGCTGACCGCGGACACATGGTGGCACTCGTCCACAATCACATGTCCGTAGTTGGCCACACGGTCATCCACCGTGCCTTTGCGGACCAGACTTTGGATGAGGGCCACATCCAGGCCACCGGTCAGGCGCCGCCGCCCGCCGCCGAGGCGTCCGATGGACTTCGCAGGAACCCCCAGAAAGTCCGAGAGCCGCTCCACCCACTGTTCCAGCAACTGACGCCGGTGGACGATGACCAGGGTGTTGACCGCCCGCGCCGCGATCAGCCAGGCCGCGAGCACCGTCTTGCCGAAGGCCGTGGTCGCGGCCAGCACCCCGATGTCATGGGCCTGGAGCGCCGCGGCGGCAGCCTGCTGTTCCGGACGAAGCGTCCCCTGGAAGGTTACCGCGAGCGGGGAACCCGGATGGCGCTCATCACGGAGCGACACAGGGATCTTCAGGGAGCCGGCCAACTGACGAACCTCCTCCAGGCAGCCGCGGGGCAGGGCGAGGTGGTCCGGATGATCCTCCGCCGCCGAGATGATGCGCGGAATCTGAAACGTCGGCAGGCGCATGGCCTGCTTGCGGTAAAATTCAGGATTCTGAAATGCGGCCAGGCGGATGAGCCGGTTGCGCAGGGCCGGCGTGAGGTGCGCCTTGGCCAGGTAGATCTGGTCTCCCAGCACCAGATCCAGGCGGTCCGGCAACGGCGACAGCGCCGGCAGCGAAACGGAGCGCATCGGACGCGACGGGGGCAGCGACCACGGGGATCGGCTTTCCGGACCCTCCTCGGGGACCACGCGCACGCCGAGAATGCGTCCGGTGGCCTCCGCCGTGCGCACCCTGGATTCCACTTCGGAGAGTGACAGGCGCCGCAGGCTGGAGAGGTGCTGCCAGGGATCGGGATGCGGCGTCAGGGTCTCGTCGAGGAACAGGGTGTTCCCCTGATCCCGTGCCATCCGCTGCAACGGCAGGGCAATCAGATTGCCGAAGCCGCCGCGCGGCAGGGTGTCCTGGTTGGGAAAGAGCCGGTCGTAGGACGCCAGGCCAATTTCAGGGCGAGCCTCCATCGCCTCGGTGAGGATCCAGGAAGCGAGTTTGCGGGCCAGGACGGCGGGGACGGCCTCCGAAAAGAAGATCCAGGCGTGGCCGCCGTTTCCGGACCGTGAACGCTCGCAGGCCATGGGAATCTCCAACCGGCGCGCCGTGGCGGCAAAGGTCCCGAGGTCGTCACGCCACCCGTCCCCGTCGAAGTCCGCGGCCACGAAGTGACACGTCTCATCGAGCAGCAGCGGATAGGATCCCATGACAAACGGTTTGCCGGAGGGATCGCGTCCCGAGAGGTGCCACCGGATCACCGCATCGGTGACCGCAAGAAACCGGCGATGGGGGCACTCGGCGCAGGCGATGCGCGGCTTCGCGCAAACCCCGGGGACCCACTCATTGCCGCAGGCGGGCGCATAACCGGATCGGCCGGTGCGGACGCTCTCAAAGCGCCGCGCATACACGTCCTCACGGCCTCGGAACCGGGATCGGAACAGCGCGATCTTGTCGTCGGAGGAGGACTCCCGGTGCACGGCTCCCTCCGGGACCGGTGCTGGCGAAGCGGTCGGCGAGCCTTCGACCATGACCCCCTTCTACACCAGGATGCTCCAGACGTCGCCCACGGACTGGTTGGAAGGCGCCTCTCAATTTTGAGATGGGGAGCGTGCGCTTCCGGCGTGCGGAACCGGGCGTCCCGCCCGGTTCTTCGTCCAACTGACATTGCTTCCGGGGCCTGGCTACGAACTGGGGCACGGGAGCCGGACAGTCCACGAGGGTCTGGGCGGGACGCCCAGACCCACACGCGAGACGCGTGTTCTCCCCAATCCTGAATCCTGAGATGCACCGCTCGCTGGGGAAGCAGTCGCTTCGCGGATGAC
>JAFLEG010000421.1 GCA_017302195.1 Verrucomicrobiota bacterium | reverse complement strand
GCCAGGCGCAACGCCATGAACCGCCGGCGTATGCACATCCTGTACTCCGGCCACGTCCAAGGAGTGGGCTTCCGTTACCAGGCCCGGCAGTTGTCCTGTGGCTTTGAAGTTTCGGGCACCGTCCGCAACCTGCCGGACGGCCGCGTCGAACTGGTGGCCGAAGGGGATGAAACCGAGCTTCAGGCGTTCCGCCAAGCGGTGCACGACAGCGGGCTTCGCAGCCTGATTCGAGACGAAGACGTGACGTGGTCCGGGCCCAGCGGGGAGTTCCGCGGCTTTGCGATTACATCGTGATGCAGATGAAGTACGCCATCATTGCCGACATTCATGCCAACCTGGACGCCTTCCAGGTGGTGCTCGAGGACATCAAGGCCCAGCAGTGCACGCATGTGGCCTGCCTCGGGGACATCGTCGGCTACGGCGCGAATCCGAAGGAATGCCTGGATATCGTCCGGACGATGAACATTCCGACGGTCAAGGGCAACCATGACGAGTACATCGGGGTGGATGATGACCCGGAGGGGTTCAACGACGCCGCCGCCGAGGCGGTGAACTGGTCCCGTGCCCAGCTCACGGCCGACGACCGGAAGTGGCTCCGCGAACTGAAGTACCAGCGGCTCGTCGCCAACTTCACGATCGTCCACGCCACGCTCGATGTCCCCCAGCGGTGGGGGTATGTCTTCGAGAAGCTCGAGGCCGCCGCCAGCTTCACCTATCAGCACACCCAGGTGTGCTTCTTCGGTCACACCCATGTGCCCGTGGCCTTCATCCGGGATACCGGGGTGCGCGGCGGCACCTACTCCAAGTTCCGTGTCGAACCGGGCAAGAAGTACTTCGTCAATGTCGGCAGCGTGGGGCAACCCCGCGACGGTTCCCCCAAGGCGGCCTACGTGGTGTACGACATGGCGCAGCAGACCATCGAACTCCGCCGTCTGGATTATCCCATCGCCGAGGCTCAGCGCAAAATCCGGGCCGCGGGATTGCCCGACCGGCTGGCGGATCGCCTCGCGGTCGGCCGCTGAGCACGGCGGATCCCCGCAGCGGGTCCGGAACGGAACGGCCGGATTCCGATGAAGATCCTGATCCTCAAGCCCAGTTCCCTGGGGGACGTGGTCCAGGCGCTTCCCGTGGCGCGGCTGCTCCGGCTCCGGTTCCCTGGGGCCACGCTGCACTGGTGGGTGAACGCCGACCTGGCCCCGCTGCTGGAGGGGGATCCTGATATCGCCCGGATCGTCCCGTTCGAACGGCGGCGATGGGCCAATCCGGAATCCATCGGACGCGGCGTCACCGCCCTCCGCCGGCTGCGCGCGGAACGCTACGAGTGGGTGCTGGACCTCCAAGGTCTGGCGCGCAGCGCGACCCTGGCCTGGCTGGTCCGGGGCCGGCTCACCGTCGGGCTTCAGGACTGGCGGGAAGGCGCCCCGGCACTCTACGACGTATCCGTCCCCCGTCCCTCCCCTGCCACGCATGCCGTGGACTGGTACCTGGCCGTTCTGCGGGCGCTGGAGGTGCCGGTGGACCGGCCGTACGAATGGCTGCCGCTGCGCCCTGCCGCAGCCGCGGCGGTCGCGGCACGATCCGACGCTCCGGAGACCCTCTGGATCGCCCTGCAGCCCGGGGCGCGTTGGACGAACAAGCGCTGGCCCGTGGAGCGCTTCGCCGAAACCGCGCAACGGCTGCTCTCCGGAAACCCGCAATGCCGGATCGCGGTGCTGGGCGGTTCTGCGGATCGCCCCCTGGGTGCGGCCATCGCGGCGGCGGGGGGTTCCCGGGTTCTGGACCTCTCGGGCCGGCTGACATTGCCCGAGATGGTGGAGTGGATCCGACGATGTGCCGTGTTGGTCACGAATGACACGGGGCCCATGCACGTCGCCGCAGCCCTCGGGCGTCCCGTAGTGGGGATCTTTGGCCCCACCGATCCCCGCCGCACCGGCCCCTACGGACAGACCGACCGCATCCTCCGCGTCCCCATGCCGTGTGCTCCGTGCCTCAAACCGGCCTGCCACCTGGCGGAACCCCTCGCCTGCCTGACCCGGATTTCCGTGGAGGCCGTCGTGGGGGCCGTGACGGCGCGACTGTCATCTCCTGTTCCCGCGCCTTGCCCCGATCCATCCGCTCCCTAGATTGCCGGGAATGCAACGCCGATTCCTCGGGGTCCTTCTGCTCCTGATGACCTGCGCCGCCACGGCCAGCCTCCGGGCCCAGGTGGATGTGGATCTCACCCTGGAACGTGAGTCCTTCCTGCCCGGCGAGCCCATTGAAGCTTCGGTGCGGTTCGCCAACTTCACCGGTGGCCCGATCGAACTGGGCACGGAACCGGATTGGCTGCAGTTCACCATCGAGCGGGTGGACGGCCATACCGTCAACCGGTTGATGGACCCGCCGGAGAGCGGTTCCTTCAAGCTGGATCAGGCCACACGGGGCAAGCTGCGGTGGAATCTGACACCGTTGTTCGCTCTGGAGGACCCCGGCGCCTACCGGGTGTTTGCCACCGTCCATCTCCCGGACAACGAAGTCCATTCCACCCCGTCGGTTCCCTTCGACATCGTGATGGGGGCCACGCTGCATGAACCGAGGGAGGTCGGGGTCAAGCTGCCCGACGGCTCCATCGAGCGCCGGAAGTACATCCTGCAGCAGGTCAATTTCCTCAAACGGCTGCAACTGTATCTCCGCATCTCCGATTCCAGCGAGTCGCGGACGCTCGCCATCGTGCCGCTCGGTTCCACGGTCACCTTCGACCGGCCCCAATGGGTCGTGGACCGGGAGACGCGGTTTCATGTGCTGCACCGCACTTCCCAGGGCATTTACGCCTACCACGTGTTCCGCGGGGACGGAACACTGCTCGTGCGCCAGTTGTACACCGGCGAACCCCGACCCGAGTTGCAGATCGTGAATGAGGCCGGCGAGGTGGGCGTCCGAAAGGGACAACGCCGTCCGGATTCGTCGGACATTCCCACCGCTGCGGCGACCAATGCCGTCACCGCCGTGACCGCCCCGGTCGGCGGCGCCGCGGCGTCCGAGACGCTGAACAAGCCGAATGATTCGCAATCGCCGCGCCCCTGAGACCGCACGGATCGTGTTCGCACGGCTGGCGGCCTGGGTGTTGTCGGCAGCATGGATGCTGGTCCTCGCGCAGGCTGCCGAGCCGGTGGTGCTCCTGCTCAAGAACGGGGACCGCTGGACCGGGGAGATTCTCTCGACCAACGGATCCCGGGTGGTGATCCGTTCGCCCATTGCCGGCCGGGTGACCGTGAAGCGGGATCAGATTGAAAGCATCTCCAAACCCGGCGCGCTCCCGGCGGCAGCCGGCGTTTCCACCAATGGGCCGCCAGTCGCCGCGGCGGCCTCCCCCCCGAAACCCGCTCCGGCTCCCCCCGCCCCTGCCCCGGCGCCACCGGCTGCAGTCCCGCAGGTGGCGGCCGCTGCAGCCACCAACGCGGTGCCGGTCGAGCCCCTGTTGCCCGGTTGGTTCACCGGCGTCTGGACCAACTGGCACGGCAATCTGCAGGCGGGGTTGAATCTCGGCGTGGGCACCACGGATCGCGTCACGATGTACGTCAACGGCACGGCCACGAAGAAGAGGGGGCGCACCCTGTCGTCGCTGACCTACAATGCCGCCTACGGGGAGGCCAACGATGTGCCCAACGCCAATCAGATGGCCGGGACGGGACGCCTCGAATACGAGATCTCCCCCAACCGCCGCACCTACGCCTATGTCCATGGAGCTGCCGGTTATGATGTCATCCGCAAGATTGACATCGAATACCTCGGCGGCGGCGGCTTCGGCTACAAGATCCTGGACCAGCCCAAGCGGGTCCTGGCGATGGAACTGGGCACGCAATACCAGGAATTCAACTACGCCACCGGCACCCAGTTGGGCTCGGTGGCGGTGCGTCTCGGACAGAACTTCACCACCACCATTGACAAGCTCTCCATCACCCAGCGGCTGGGCTTCACCCCCAGCGTGGAGGACCTGTCCAACTACCAGGTGAATCTCTGGCTGACCTTCAGCTATCCGCTGTTCAAGTCGGTGACGATCAATCTCAACCTGATTGACCAGTACCTGTCGCAGCCCGCGGCCGGCGTGCAGAACAACGATCTGCAGATCCAGACCACCCTGGGCGTCACCTTCTGAATCCGAACTTCACCCCAGGAACTTGCCCGGATTCAGGATCCCCGCCGGATCCAGCGCCCGCTTGACCGCCTGATGCAGCCCGTGGGCCTCCGGGGACACGGCTTCCGGCCACCAGCGCTGCTTGGCCAGCCCGACGCCATGCTCCCCGGTGATCACCCCGCCCAGAGCCAGCACACCCCGGAACAGATCGTCCAGGCACGCCTCGCTCCTCGCCCGCTGCTCCGGGTCCCGCTCGTCCCGCATCACGTTCACGTGGATGTTCCCGTCGCCCGCATGGCCGAAGCAGGCGAGGGGCAGCCGGTGCCGGCGCTGCAGCGCCCTGGTCAGGCGAAACAGCGCCTCCAGTTGGCTGCGCGGCACCACGATGTCCTCGTTGAGTTTCGTCAGCCCCGTGTCGCGGAGCGAATAGCTGAACTGACGTCGCAGCCCCCAGAAGCGCTCGCAGCCGGCATCGCCCAGTCCGCGCTGAACAAACACCGCGCGCTCCCGGCGCATCACCCGCGCCAGATCGGCGACCTCCCTTCGGACGCTGGCCGCGTGTCCATCCAGCTCCACGATCACATGGGCGTCGCAGCGGCTGAGGAGCCGTGAACCGGTCCGGCGCTCCGCCGCGCGCAGGGTGAAGGCATCGGCCACCTCCAGGGCACTCGGCAGGAATCCGGCGGCAAAGACGGCCCGGATGGCCCGCGCCGCCGTCCGCATGTCGGCGAAGCCCACCCCCAGGCACGCCCGGAAGGGCGGC
>JAFLEG010000420.1 GCA_017302195.1 Verrucomicrobiota bacterium | reverse complement strand
CCGGGTCTATCGCGTGATCGCCGAGCCGCCGTCGCGGGTCGGGGCGCCCCGGGTGGCCGAGTTTGCCGAGGACCGGACTCCGGCGCGTCCCGCCGGTCCGCCCACCGATCCGGGACAGCGCCCGCGGGGTGCGGGCCGGCCCACCAAGCGCGAACGCCGCGCCCTGGGCCGGTTTTTCGAGACCTCCAGCCCCGAATCGTTTTGACGCAGCCACCGGCCACCCTAGCCTCGGCCTGCTGTCACCATGAGATTCGGCATCAACACCTTCCTGTTCGTCTCCCCGTTCACCACGGCGAGCACCAAACTGTTTCCGCAGTTCAAGCGCTGGGGCTTCGACTCCGTCGAGATCCCGGTGGAGGACCCCGCGCACATTGATCCGGTCCGCGTCCAGGCGGCCGCCCAGAAGGCGGGCCTGGTGATCGGCAGCCTCTGCGCGTGCATGGGACCCGGCCGCGATTTCCGCGGAACCCCGGAGGAGCAGCAGACCGCCATGACCTACTGCAAGGCCCTGGTGGATCAGGCGGTGATTCTGGGCCACGCCCGGATCATCGGCCCGGTGTACTCGGTGGTGGGCAAGGCCGACGCGGTTGAACCCTCGCAGCAGAAGGTCGAGTTCCAGCTCGTGGTCAAGAACCTGAAGGAACTGGCGGCGTACGCCGAGTCGAAGGGCATCACGATCTGTGTCGAACCGTTGAACCGCTTCGAGACGGATTTCCTGAACACCTGCGATCAGGGTCTGAAGCTGCTGAAGGCGGTGGGCTCGAAGGCCCTGAAGCTGCACCTCGACACCTTCCACATGAACATTGAGGAGAAGCAGCAGGGCGCTGCGATTCGGAAGGCGGGCACGCTGCTCGGACACTTCCATGCCTGCGGCACCGATCGCGGCACGCCGGGTGCCGACTCGCTGAACTGGAAGGAGATCGTGACCGCGCTCAAGGCGGTGAAGTACGAGGGGGACGTGGTCATCGAGTCCTTCACCACCGACGTCAAGGTGATCGCGCGCGCCGCCGCCATCTGGCGCCGCATCGAGCCCACCCGGAATGAGATCGCCGTGAAGGGCATCCAGAATCTCAAGCGCCTCTTCGGACGCCGCAAATAACCCTGCCTCCTCCATGCATTCGCACTTCCTCCCCATTTCCCTGATCGCCGCCGCGGTCGTGACCACCGCCATCGCCGCGCCGCCCAGGGCCGTGGCGCCGGCGGACGCCAGGGCCGAATCCCTGTTTGACGGCAAGACGCTGACCGGATGGTCCGGACTGCCCTCACACTGGACCGTCCGCGACGGGGCCATCACCGGCTACACCACGGCCGCGAATCCCATTCAGCAGAACACCTTCCTGGTCTGGACCAATGGCACGCTGCGCGACTTTGAGCTGCATCTCAAATACCGCATGGTCGGCGGCAACTCCGGCGTGCAGTACCGGAGCCAGTTGATGGACCCTGCCGGATTCGTGGTGGGCGGCTATCAGGCCGACATTGATTCCAGTCCGCGCTACAGCGGGATCCTGTACGAGGAGCGCGGCCGGGGAATCCTCTGCGAACGCGGGCAGCGCACGCTGGTCAAGGACACCGGTGGCAAGACCGAGGTGAAGGTGGTGGGCACGATTGGCACTCCCGAGGCGCTGCAGAAGTTCATCCATCCCGAGGGCTGGAACGACTACACCATCGTCGCCCAAGGCAATCAGGTCATGCACTTCATCAATGGACGCCTGATGTCCGACTGCGTGGACCTGGGTGGCAAGGGCGCCCGCGAGGGCATCCTGGCCCTGCAGATCCATACCGGACCGCCCATGATGGTTCAGTTCAAGGACCTTCAGCTCTACCGCCTGCCGGACGCACCCGCCGAGACCGGCCTGCCCGCGACAGTGGCCAGGCCGTCCGCCGCCAAGCCGGCAACCGCTCCGGCGACAGGAGACACCGGCACGAGCGGCACCCCAAATGTGCTGAAGGCCAAGACGCTGACCGGCAACCACTGAACCGCCACGCCCGGCACCTGCCGACGGAGTCCCGATTCATCGCCCCATGCCCACGCCCCGCGTTCGCCTCCTCCTGGTTCTGCCCCTGCTCTGGGCACTGTTGTCGGGCTGCACCTCCCCTCCGAAGGGCGCGGGGTCCGGCAAGTATGCGGCGGTGGAAATCGACGGCTTCTCGCGGGTCTCGGTCCGACTGGCGACCCTCCAGGTCTTCGAACGTGAGGGATACAAGCTCCTGAGCGAGAAGAACGACAGCATCACCTTCGAGAAAGCCGGAAGCACGGGACAAAATGTGCTCTGGGGCAATCTGGAACGCGGGGTCTGGGAACGGGTGGTGGTGACCATCAACCGGTTGAGTGAAGGGGACCGGTTCCTGGTCTTTCTCGATGCGTTCCGCATCCACAACCACGGCGATGCTGTCCTCGAGGACAGCAAGAAGATGGGATTTGCCGTGCAGAGCAAGTACCAGGAGTTGCTGGAGAAGGTCCGATCCCTCCTCGAACCCCTTCCTGAGTCCGGGACTGCGACCCCCTCAAAATAGGCCTGCCACAGGCCGATCCCTCCTCATGAGCCGTCCCTGGATTTCCGCAACCCTGCTCGCAGGATTCCTGTGGATCGGATCCCGGCCGCTCGCCGCAGGCACCGCCACCGATCCGGTTCCCAGAAGCGACGACTGGTGGCAGAAGCGCCACGCCTCCTTCAATGAGGCGGTCAAGGCCGGTGCCTCCCCGGGCCGGAGTCCGGCCCAGGTGGTCTTCATCGGCGACTCGATCACCCAGGGCTGGGAGAACGACGGCAAGGAAGTCTGGGCCCGCTACTACGCGCCCCGCAACGCCATCAACCTGGGCATCGGCGGTGACCGCACCCAGCATGTCCTGTGGCGTTTGGAGCATGGAAACCTGGAAGGCGTCCGGCCCAAGGCCGCCGTGGTGATGATCGGCACCAACAACTCGAATGGTGACGACAATTCCGTTGCCGAGATCGCGGAAGGCGTTGCGGCCATCGTGAAACGGCTCCGGACCGCACTGCCGGATACCCGGATCCTGGTGCTCGGCATCTTTCCCCGCGGAGAGCAGCCCAATGCCCAGCGCGGCAAGCTCTGCCAGGTAAACCAGCTTCTCCAGAAGCTCGACGATGGCGACCGGGTGCGATTCCTGGACTTTGGCCACCGGTTTCTGACCGCGGACGGCGCCCTGCCCAAGGCAGTCATGCCCGATGCTCTGCACCTTGCCCCGGCCGCCTATCAGATCTGGGCGGAGGCACTGGAACCGCATCTGTCCTCCGCCCTGGGCGCGCCTCCGATCCAGCCTGCCGCGACGACGCTCGCGGGAAACTGGACGTGGACCATCAACGGACCCGACGGACAGCCGGTATCCGCCCCGCTCGAACTGACCCAGGAGGGCGTCACGGTGACGGGGCGCTTCTCGCGCGGTCCCGGCGCGTGGCTCGCGATCGAGAACGGCACGGTGGACGGCCGCCGCTTCTCCTGGGCGGTGAAGCGCGACCGGCCGGGCGGAGGTGTCATGATCTATGAGATGTCCGGAGAGCTTTCCCCTTCGGGCAACGAGATTGTCGGTACTGCGAAGACCACGCTCGATGGCAACGAAATGACCAGTCCCTGGGCCGCGGTGCGACGTTGAGGGCGGTGTGAACGACTGGTACGCCATTGCCAATGCGGCCGAAGTGCCGTCTCCGGCCCTGCTGGTGTATCCGGACCGGATCACCCCCAACCTGCGCCGGATGCTCGGCTGGGTGAAAGGCGATGCCGCGCGGCTGCGGCCGCACGTCAAGACCCACAAGCTGCCCCCGGTCATCGCCCTCTGCCTTGCCGAAGGCATCACGCGCTTCAAGGCCTCGACCATCGCCGAGTGCGAAATGGCGGCGGCAGCCGGAGGCGCGGACGTGCTGCTCGCCTTCCCGCTCGCCGGACCGAACATCGCACGGTTCCTCGAACTCCGGCGGCGCTTCCCGGCAACCCGGTTCAGCGCCCTCACCGATGACCCGGATGCCGTGCGGGAGATCGGCGGGGCGGCCCTTGCCGCCGGCGTGGAGGTATCCCTGATGGTGGACCTCAACGTCGGGATGAACCGGACCGGCATTGCCCCGGGAGAAGCCGCCGCCGCACTCGCCCGGCAACTCGTGCAAACGCGCGGGCTCCTTTTCGCCGGGCTCCATGCCTACGACGGACATCTCGGCATTCCCGATCCCTCGGAGCGCCGTGCGCGCTGGGAGGCGGCCCTGGCCCCGGTCTGGGCGCTTCGCGCCCGCCTGGAGGCCGAGGGCATTTCGGTCCCCTCCGTGGTGGGCGGCGGCACGCCCACCCTGCCCTTCCACGCCGGGGTGCCGGGTGTGGAATGCGGCGCCGGCACGACCGTGCTGTGGGACTTCGGTCAACCGTCGCAGAACTCGGAACTCGAGTTTCTCAACGCCGCGGTCCTGCTGACGCGGGTGGTGAGTCGTCCGGCTCCCGGACGCCTCTGCCTCGACCTGGGCCACAAGGCGGTGGCGTCCGAGATGGCCCCGCCGCGGGTGCGCCTCTTCGGGCTTGAGGACGCCACCCCGGTGGGACACAGCGAGGAGCATCTGATCCTGGAGACACCGCGGGCGGCGGAGTTTCCGGTGGGCACCGTGCTGTACGGACTCCCGCGCCATGTCTGTCCGACCGTGGCTCTGCATTCCGAGGTCTTCGTCGTGCGCGACGGGCGCGTGGTCGGCACCTGGCCGGTCGTCGCCCGAGCCCGTCGCATCACCCTCTAGCGCCGCCGCCCCCATGCCACCCCGCCTGATCTTCGACGCCCATCTGGACCTCTCGTACAACGCGGTGGACTTCAACCGCGACCTGCGCTGGCCGCTGGAACGGATCCGGCGTCATGAACTCGGCCAGCAGGACCAGCCCTTTCGCTC
>JAFLEG010000419.1 GCA_017302195.1 Verrucomicrobiota bacterium | reverse complement strand
ACCGGACCTGGATCACCCCCTGGGCTGCGTCGAGCCGGAACTCCAGGTCATCCACAAACCGGAGGATCCGGGTCCGGCATTCCACGCGGAATCCGGTGCCGGACTCCGACACCAGCGTTGTGCGCGGCATGGCGAGCACCACCTGCCGCAGGCGTGCCATGGCCTGTGCAGGAGCCCCCTCGAAAGCCAGGGGCGGGATCTGGTGTCCGGGGTCCGGATCCTCGCTGCACACGCAGTTGGGGGTGGACGGGCAGGCCGGGAGCGGACTGCCGGCGGGGGCGGAGGGTGCGGAGGGGGCCATGCGGGTGGCGACGCAGCTTGCGGCCAGCAGGAGAAACAGCGCCAGCGGAACTGCGCGTCGCGAGAACATGTGTCATCATGGACCTGATTTCTTCGGAGCGCACGCGCGCCGGGCCGTTGTCCCCGGATTGGGGCAGCCGTGAAGGGACGGCAGGGCTCAACGTTTGACTTTGGAACGGGCGCTCCCTTTTACTCCTGCGCGCCTGTCTCCCCGCGCCACTGTTTGGACCGCGGGGCGGGGCGAACTTTCCCGCTTGTGGCTTCCAAAGACGATTATCTGATAGACACGATGCTCGAGACGGGCCTCCTGGCCGCGGAGCTGGTCGAGGAGGGGCGCATTGAGGCGGAGGCCGCCGGCGAGGGGGTGCTCGACACCCTGGTCAAGAAGGGGTCGCTGGATTCTTCGGTGGTCACCATGGCCAAGGCGACCTACTTCGGGGTGGAGCCGGTGAACCTGTCGGAAATCCGCATTTCCGACGAGGCCATCGCCCTCATCCCCCGTCATGTGGCCAAGAAGTTCAGCGCCATTCCCGTCGGACAGAGCGACAGCGGGGCGGTGATCGTGGCGTTGAGCGATCCCTCGGACATCGATGCCGTGGACGGTCTGCGCCATGCGCTGAACCGGGATGTCGAGCTGCGCGTGACCAGCTCGGCCGACATCGAGTCGGCCCTGGGCAAGTTTTACGGCGGCGGCAGCGGTTCCGGTCGCGATGACGGCGGCATCGCCAAGATGATCCAGGACATCACCGAGGGCGAGGTCGAGGTGACCGGGCTCAAGGGGGACGTCAACGAGGACGGCGAGGCGGTGGATGCCGACGCGCCCATCATCCGGCTGGTGAGCCAGGTGATCGTGGATGCCTTCAAGAAGCGGGCCTCCGACATCCATTTGGAGCCCCTGGCCAAGCGGTTCCGCCTCCGGTTCCGCATTGACGGCGTCTGCGTGGAGCAGCCCGACCTGCCCAAGCGGCTGCAGGCCCCGATCCTGGCCCGGCTGAAGATCCAGTCGGGGATGAGCATCGCCGAGCGGCGCATCCCGCAGGACGGCCGCATCAACACCAATGTGGGCGGCAAGACCATTGACCTGCGCGTCAATTCCATCCCCACGCAGCATGGCGAGTCCATCTGCATGCGTATCCTGGACAAGTCGGGACTGAAGCTGGGGCTGGCGGAGCTGGGATTTTTCGCCGACGACCAGGCGACGTTTGAGCGGTTGATCGGGCTTCCCGACGGCATCCTGCTGGTCACCGGGCCAACCGGTTCCGGCAAAACGACCACCCTGTATTCCTGTCTGAACTACATCAACCGGCCCGACCGCAAGATCATCACGGTCGAGGACCCGGTGGAGTACATGCTGGCCGGCATCAACCAGGTGCAGGTGCACGAGCACATCGGCTTCACCTTCGCGGCCGCCCTGCGGTCCATGCTCCGCCAGTCGCCGAACGTGATCATGCTGGGAGAAATCCGCGACCTGGAGACCGCCACGATCGCGATCAACGCCTCCCTGACCGGCCACCTGGTGTTTTCCACGCTGCACACCAATGACGCGCCCTCGGCGGTCACCCGTCTCATTGACATCGGGGTGAAGCCCTTTCTGGTCGCCTCCTCGGCCCGCTGCTTCATGGCCCAGCGGCTGGTGCGCAAGGTCTGCAAGAACTGCGGCGCCGCCCACGTGCTGCCGGAGAAGGATGCCAAGGTGTTGGGCATCACCGCGGAACAGTTGGCCCAGGGCACCCCGCGCCTGGGCAAGGGATGCTCCGAGTGCAACAAGACCGGATGCCGGGGCCGGTTTGGCATCTTCGAGATTTTCGTGGTCAACGACGAGGTCCGGCGCCTCATCTTTGACAAGGTGCCCTCCAACGTGCTTCGCAAGAAGGCGCTGGAACTCGGGATGCGCACCCTGCGCGAGGACGGAACACGCAAGGTTCTGGCCGGTCTGACCACCGTGGATGAGGTGGTGCGCGCCACCGTCAGCGAACATTGATTCCGGTTCTGGCATTGGCCCTGCTGTTTTGAAACACTTGTCCTCGCACTGACGATTACCCCAAGGAGTTTGCCATGTCGTACCAGATGTCGGATTTGCTGCAGTTGATGGTGTCCGAAGGCGCTGCCGACCTTCACATCCGGGTCAACATCCCGCCGGTCATCCGGCTGCATGGAATCCTGCACCGGGTTGAGGGGCCGATCCTCAAGCCCGAGGACACCGAGGAGCTCATGCGCTCCATCACCTCCGAGGACCACATCCAGCAGATCCGGGAAAAGGGCGGCGCGGATTTCGGATTTGCCTTCGGCGAGATGGCCCGGTTCCGCGTCAGCGCCTTCAAGGAGAAGGGCAACTTCGCCCTCGTGCTCCGGCAGATCCCCAGCAAGCTGCTGACGATGGAGCAGATCGGCATCCCGCCGAGCGCGCGCGAACTGCTCTGGAAGCCCCGCGGACTGATCCTGGTCACCGGTCCCACCGGCTCCGGCAAGACCACCACGCTGGCCTCGATGATCAACATCATCAACGAGGAGCGCGACGAGGCCCACATCATCACCGTCGAGGACCCCATCGAGTACTACCACAAGCACAAGAAGGCGGTGGTCACCCAGCGCGAGGTCAACGTGGACGTGCCCAACTTCGCCGAGGCCCTCCGCCGCGCGCTGCGGCAGGATCCCGACGTGATCCTGGTCGGCGAGCTGCGCGACCTGGAGACCATGGAGGCCGCCATCACCGCCGCCGAGACGGGCCACCTGGTCTTCGGCACGCTGCACACCACGGGGGCGGCCAAGACCATTGACCGCATCACCAACGCCTTTCCGACCAACCAGCAGGAGATGATCCGGATCCAGTTGTCCACCGTGCTTCAGGCGGTGATTTCGCAGTTGCTCCTCCCGCGGGTGGACAAGCCGGGCCGCGTGGCGGTGTTCGAGATCATGGTCAACACCCCGTCCATCGGCGCCCTGATCCGCGACAACAAGACCTTCCGCATCAATTCCGACATCCAGACGGGCGCCAAGTTCGGCATGGTGACGCTCGACAGCTTCCTGATGGAAAAGTACGAGGCCGGAATGATCGCCGAGGAGGAGGTCATCACCAAGGCGCAGGATCCCACCACCATCGTCCAGAAGCTCCAGGAACTGAAGGCGGCCAAGGCCGCCGCGGCCGCGACCGAACCCCGCCGTTGAGCCATGGCTGACATCGTTTCCGACCCCCTGCTGCTGCTGCTGCGCGAGCGCGGCATGCTGGACGACCTTCAGTTGGAGGAGGTCCTTCAGGAGCAGTCCCGCAGCGGCAAGCCCATCGCCCAGGTCGTCCAGGACTACGGGCTGCTGGACCGTGACACGGTGCTGCAGCTCATGGCCGAACATCTCGGCACCTCCGTGGTGGAGTATGACGAGGCCTCCATCACCCCGGAGGTGGTGGCCTCCGTGCCGGCGGAAAGCGCCCGCATGTACCAGTGCATGCCGGTGGCCGTGTACGGCGACACCGTCCAGATCGCGTTGGTGGACCCGTTGAATCCGGCCATGATTGATGAGCTTGGATTCACGGTGAAGTACCAGATCCAGCTCGTCGTGGTGGATCCGGGCGACATCCAGAAGGCGATCGCCAAATTCTATCCCGCGCAGGGAGGCTCGGCCTACCTGGACGTGATCAAGGAGATGGGCGGCGCCGGGGAGGTCTCGGATGAGGAGGACCGGCCCACCGGGCCGGACATCCGGGCCGACAGCGCGGACGCCGCCCCCATCGTCAAGTTCGTGAACCTGGTGCTGATGCAGGCCGTCCAGGATCGCGCCAGCGACATCCATTTCGAGCCGTTTGAGGACGAGTTCAAGATCCGGTACCGCGTGGACGGCGCGCTGTACGAGATGTCCCCGCCGCCCAAGCACCTGGCCAGTCCCGTGACCTCGCGACTGAAGGTCATGGCCAACCTGAACATCTCCGAGCGGCGCCTGCCGCAGGATGGCCGCATCTCGGTCAACATCGGCGGCAAGCAGGTGGACCTCCGCATGTCCACCCTTCCCACCGCCTTTGGCGAGTCCGTCGTGCTCCGCGTGCTGGACCGTTCGGCGGTCAACATGGAGCTCGAATCGCTCAGCCTGCCGCCCGAGATCTACTCGTTCACGATCGAGACCATCAATCAGCCCAACGGCATCTTCGCCGTCACCGGGCCGACGGGATCGGGAAAGACCACCACGCTTTACTCGGCGCTCCGGCGGATCAACACGATTGACTCGAAGCTGCTCACCGTCGAGGACCCCGTCGAATTCGACATCGAGGGGATCATGCAGGTGCAGACCAACGAGGCGTCAGGACTGACCTTCATGAAGGCCCTGCGCGCCATCCTCCGGCAGGACCCCGATGTCATCATGATCGGGGAAATGCGCGACCTGGAGACCGCGCAGATCGCCATCCAGGCCTCGCTGACCGGCCATCTGGTGCTCTCGACCCTCCACACCAACGACTCCGCCGGCGCCGTGACCCGGTTGGTGGACATGGGCGTGGAGCCCTTCCTGATCTCCTCCACGCTGTTGGGCGTGCTGGCCCAGCGGTTGGTCCGCAAGATCTGCACCCAGTGCCGCACGCCCTTTGAACCGACCG
>JAFLEG010000042.1 GCA_017302195.1 Verrucomicrobiota bacterium | reverse complement strand
GAGCGCGCCCCCGCTCACCGTCAGTCGTGCCTCGTAGGAGCTGATCTCACTGCTCAGTTCAATGGTCCCCTCGTTCACAAACCCGTGGGCCACATTCAAGATCGCCTGCCCATGGTTCACGCTGCCCATCAGGCGCAAGGTTTTGCCGGCCGATACCGCCAACGGGCTGTTGAAGTTCACCACGCCATCAATCCGCAGGTCTCCGGTGACAACGACTTCGGCATTGATCGTCCAGTTCCGGATCAGGAACTCGCCGGTGACTGGCCCGAGCAGTCGGGCCGGCCCGTTGATCGTCAGATTCGGCGCGTCCAGAATGAAGCCGCCGGGGGTGAAGTCCTCCTCAAGAACGAATGTGCTGCTGTCGGCCAGCGCGAGGGTGCCGGTGCCCGTGATCGCGCCTTGCCGGTGTGTCCAGGTCATGGCCGACGGAGTCGTCAGCATCCGGCCCTCGGCGAGGTGCACCGTGCCATGGTTGGCCACAGTGCCGTTGAAGGTCAGATCGCGGGAGACTTCGAGCAACCCCCGGTTGTCGAGGCTGGCGTTGAGCTGGCGGGGGCCGCCGGTTCCCTCGCTGATCCGGATGACACCGCCCGGGGCGTTGGTGAGCGCGCCCCCGCTCACCGTCAGTCGTGCCTCGTAGGAGCTGATCTCACTGCTCAGTTCAATGGTCCCCTCGTTCACAAACCCGTGGGCCACATTCAAGATCGCCTGCCCATGGTTCACGCTGCCCTGCAAAAGCAGGGTGGCGTTTGGGTTGCTCAGAACAAGTGTTTGCACGGATCGGCCGCCATCTACGCGAATGACCGTATCCTCCCTGCCACCGATAACCGCCGTGTCGTTCTCGCCCGGGACCTGCTGGGGCAACCAGCGCGTGGGGTCCTCCCACAGTCCCTCGCCGCCGCCGTCCCATGTGAAGATGGCGGCGTGGATGAAGGGTGACAGCAGGGCCATGGCAAGGAACCAGATGGCTCCCAACTTGAGAAGTTGATGACGGTTGTTCATTGGGGAAAGGCGGGCCAAATGTGTCCCCCATAGTGGGCCTGATTCCTCCGGCGCCGCCCAGTCAGGCAAATGCCTCCCATCCGCAGGAGGCATTTGCCTCCTGTTCAGGCCGCAGATTCGTTTCGATCCCCGCGAGGGGCTGGCTTAGAACTGCCGCGATGTCTTGGGGATTCCTCCGGCTTTTCCAACGCCGCCACGCGGCGGGCTGGACGCTGGCGGCGGGCCTGGCCGTGACCGCGGCCATCGGGTGGGAGATGCACCGCGAGGCGGTGGAGATGGACCGGCAACGCCTCGCCCTGCGCGCGGCGGAAATCCAGAGCCAGTTGGACAGCCGACTGGAGAAGAGCGAGATGCTGCTCCAAAACCTGCGGGACTACCTGTCGTTGAGCGGAGAGAACCGGAGCGCCGTGCTCAACCGCTGGAGCCACAACCACGGACTGACCATCAACTGCCCTTGGATTCACGGCCTTCTCGTGGCCACGAACCGCCACACCTTCCGGTGGCGTGACCAGTTCCCCAATCCGCCGGGCACTTGGAACAGCGAGGACTGGGAGCGATTGAGGAACTTTGCGTCGAAGCAACCGGTTGACTGCGAAATCGCATCGAAGACGAGCATAACCAACAGCAAGCAGTATCTGGATGACTACCAACTGCGGAGTCTTGGTCATGGCCAGGACCGATTCGCAGGAGTCGTCAAAAACTCCCGGCTGGGAATGAGCGAGCGACGGGACGTCATCGCGACCCTGACCAACTGGATGGTGGGCACGCTGTTCTACGTTCCCATTTACAGTCCGGAGGCGGTTTCGCTGCTCGCGGAGGCGGAGTCGGTGCAGCCCGGCAAATGGGGCGTGCACGCCTGGCTGAGATGGCTGCATTTCCGGTCCATGATTGTCGCCCCTGTGGATTTCGACGCTTTGGTGGAGGCGATACAGAATGGCGTGCCGGCAGACTTGGGCATTGAACTGTTCTCCTCGACCAACCAAACCACGGGAACCTGGCTGAGTGAGGGGGGCAATCCCCGGGCCGCCGACCCGGCGTTCAAGGCTTACCTGACGCATCGCCAGACGTGGCCGATGTATGGTGAGAGGTTTTCCATATTCTTCTACACCACCCCGCTGTTTGAGGCCCAGTCGCCCCGCCGCCTGGCCAGGATCGCCGTGGCGTCCGGGATTGCCCTGACGCTGCTCGCGACCGCGCTGGTGGGCGTCGTGCAGCGCGCCCGCGACCGGCAGGAATCGTTGACGGACCAGATCCGGGAGGCGCGCGATGCGCTGGCCGCCGCGCAGAAGGAGCGCAACCAGATCAGCCGGGACCTGCACGACGGCACCATCCAGTCGCTCTACGCCATCCAACTCGGCCTGGAACAGACGGCCGGGCGTCAGGCCGCCGAACCGGCCACGGCGGGCCGCGAATTGCGGGCGGTGCGCCGGGACCTGGATGCGGTCATCGCCGAGATCCGGCAGTTCATCACCGCCGAGACGAAGACGGACGGCGCGGTGGATTTCCGCTCCGTGCTGGAGTCTCTGGCTCAACGCGCGCGAGCCGGCACGACCACCCGGATCGAGCTGGACTGTGATGCAGGCACCGCTCGCAACCTGGCGGGCGAACAAGCCGTCCAACTGGCCAACATCGTCCGTGAGGCGTTCAGCAACAGCCTGCGCCACGCCCGGGCGGGCGTGATCCGGCTGAATCTGCGGCAAGAGGCGGACGCCGCCGTGCTGGAGGTTGTGGATGATGGCTGTGGCTTCGATCCCCAGGCGCAGGCGCGCGTCGGAGTGGGCCTGAGCAGCATGGCAACGCGGGCCAAGGAAATGGGCGGGGAGTTTTCCCTCCGGTCTGCGCCGGGCGAAGGGACGCGCATCAACGTTCGCCTGCCACGGCAGGCCGGGAAAGAGTGGGCCACGGATGCCAAGCCGATCTGACGGTCAACCCACATGCCCCAAGGCAACATCATCAAGCTCCTGCTCGTGGACGATCATCCGGTCGTGCGCGATGGATTGCGGCGGATCCAGGAGCTGGAGCCGCGCATCCGGATTATCGGCGATGCGGCCACCATGCAGGCGGCGGTGGAATCCACGCGGCGTTTGCAGCCCGACGTGATCCTGATGGATGTCCGGCTGCCCGACGGCGACGGCATCGCGGCATGCCGGCAGATCAAGTCCTTCCTGCCCGAAGCCCGGGTGCTCTTTCTCACCTCCTACGCCGACAACCGGTTCGTGCTCGCGGCCATGGAAGCCGGGGCGGACGGTTATCTCCTCAAGGAAAGCGGTGGTCAGCGGATCGCGGCGGCCATCCGGACGATCCTGGATGGAGGAACCGTTTTCGATCCCGTGGTCGCCAATCGCATGCTGTGCCGGCCCCCTGGCACCCATCCGCTGGATTCGTTGAGCCTGCTGGAAAGCCGGGTGCTGGCGGAGCTGGCGGGCGGGAAGACCGACAAGGAGGTTGCCGTCTCACTGAACCTCACCCCGAAGACGGCGCGGAACTACGTCACCCGCATCTTCGCCAAGTTGGGGGTCCACACGCGGACCGAGGCGGCGCTGCTGCACGCGCGGTTCAGCGATGGGAGTCCGGCGGGCAGTGGAGGGTCGTATCTTCCCATTCCCTGACGTGGACGACCGCCGGTCGCCCGGAGGGGGAGTGTCTATCCCAGAGGGTTCTCGGCGACACCCTGTGCCCAACTCAGCTTCAGGAGGCCAGCGTCCAATCATGACGTTCAGGCGATTCCCAGACCAGGGCACAGAGCAGGTCCACGTCCAGCAGCCGCTTCATGGGAAATCGGTGAGGGCGGCCTTGATGGTTTGAGTCGTCATCCTGGGGGCTCCCGCCGGAGCAACGAGCACCTTGCGGCCCCGCCGCTTAACCAACCGGGCCTGCAGGGTTCGCTCAGGTTCGAGCACGAGGCGTTCCCCGTCGAGAGTCAGGTGGACCCGATCCCCCGGCCGCAGATGCAGCGCCTGGCGAAGCTGGCTCGGAATGACGAGTTATCCTTTCGTGGAAAGCATGGCGGTGCTCATGGCCGTGTCCTACTGCACTTGCTCTGTACTCCAGCCGGGCGGCGTCAATTTCCGGGGTCCTTGCGGTCCTCAAGACCAGTTCTGCTTCCTTGCATGGACGACCAACGGCTCCCGGGGCACTGTCGCTCATGGATTCCGTGGAGGAAGTCGCGAGTCGCAGCGGGAGAACGTTCGCCAGGGAACAGGTCGCGGTCGGAATCCTGGTGGCCGCCGCGGGGTGCATCACGGTGGGCATCCTGTGGGACATCTCGTGGCACCTGACCATCGGGCGCGACACCTTCTGGACCCCGGCGCACCTGATGATCTATCTCGGGGGCACCCTGGGCGGACTGGTGGCCGCGGTGCTGGGTTGGCGCGCCACCTGGGGGCGCGGCACGACGGGCACGGCGGGCGTGACGATCCTGGGACTGCGGGCGCCGCTGGGGGCCTGGGTCGCCGCCTGGGGAGGCGCGGCGATGCTGACCTCCGCGCCGCTGGATGACTGGTGGCACAATGCCTACGGACTGGATGTTCGGATCCTGTCTCCGCCCCACGCCCTGCTGGCCGCGGGCATGTATGGGGTCGCCACCGGCGCGGTGCTTCTGGCCGCGGCAGACCGAAACCGCCGGGACGATGGCCACGCCACGTCCCGTAACGCCGGCTGGATGGTCGGCGCCATGGGCATCCAACTGGCGCTCGCCTCGGTGCTGCTCACCGAACTGAGCTTTCCCAACCTCCAGCACACCGCGCGATTCCACCTGGTCTCGGCGGCATTCTATCCCGCCTTCCTGATGGCCGCCGCGCGGCTGACGGCGGCGCCCTGGATGGCCACCCGGGTGGCTCTGGTGTACACGGGACTGCTCGCCGGCATGGTCTGGATCCTCCCGCTGTTCCCCGCCGAACCGGGGCTGGCCCCGGTATTGAACCGGGTGACGCACATGGTCCC
Organism: Verrucomicrobiota bacterium; assembly: GCA_017302195.1. GTDB lineage: Bacteria > Verrucomicrobiota > Verrucomicrobiia > Limisphaerales > UBA9464 > UBA9464. Next base: position 5,787 of record JAFLEG010000042.1, on the reverse strand, counting down.
GCCCACCTTTCCGCTGCTGCTGATCCTTCCCGCCCTTGCGCTGGACGCGCTGCATCTCCTCACCCGGAAGTGGACCTCCCCCGCCGCCGCGCTGCTGCGAATCCCGGTCGCCGCCATCCTGTTCGTGGCCACCTTCAGCCCCGCGCAATGGAGTTTCGCCAAGTTCCTGGTCAGTCCGGCCGCGGACAACGCGCTGGTTGCCGGCCACGGACGCTTCCTGGGCTACATGGCCCGGCGTGAAACGTCCCAGGGGGTGTTCTGGCGGGTGCAGCAGGATCCGGTGTCGGCGTCCACCTGGGTCCGGGCGATGGGGCTGGCCTGCCTGTCGGGCGCGGTGGGGTCCGCAGCCGGCGCATTTCTGCAACGGGTTCGGCGATGAGCGCGACCTCCCCCTGCCCGATCGTCCGTCGCCGGAGCCGCCACCCCGGGATGCCGGCGATGCTCGCCCTGCTCTTCCTGCTGGCTCTGGGCCTGTCGTTTCATGCCGCCGCCCACGTCAACAATCCCTACATCGTCTTCGAGGGACGGGCGGGCACGCTCCCGGTCCAGGTGGTGATCCGGCAACCGGATGTCGTGCCCGGCCTTGCGGAGATCACGGTGCAGGTGCTCCAGGGAAGGCCGGACCGGGTGCAGGTGCTCCCGCTGCACTGGCGCACCGACCGGTCGGGTGCGCCGAGTCCGGACGACGCCCGGCCCATCCCCGGGGAAACCAACCGCTATGCCGGCGAACTGTGGCTGATGACCCGAGGCGCCCACGGCATCGAGGTCCGGGTGGACGCGCCGGGCGGCGGGACGGTGCTGGTTCCGGTCAATTCCGAGTCCCACGCACGGAAGCCCATGCCGTCCTGGCTGGGCTGGATCCTGGGCGGACTGTGCGCCGCCCTCGCCCTGGGCGTGGTGGCCATCGCCATCGCCGCGGCGCGGGAATCCACGCTGCCGCCGGAAACCGCTCCACGGCGTCCCCGGCTGATGGCCGCCGGAATTTCGGGCGCCGTGGCCCTCGGCCTGGTGCTGATGGCCACGGCGGGATTCGGAGCCTGGTGGCGGCGGGTGGATGACTCGCATCAGCGGCGGATGCTGTACCGGCAGTACACCCATGAGGTCGTCCAGCAGTCCGAGGGCGATGAGGACCGCCTCGATCTGGAAATCACCGATCCACGCCGGCGGGATCCGGCACACCAACTGGTCGAGGATCACGGCAAAAAGGCGCACCTGTTCCTGGTGGGGGAACAAGCCGCCGGTGGCATTCCTGCGTTTGCCCATCTGCATCCCGAGGAGTCGGGCAACGGACGGTTCACCACCACGCTGCCGGCGTTGCCGTCCGGATCCTACCGCGTCTTCACCGAACTCGCGCATGCCGCCGGATTCACCCAGACGCTAACCAACCGGGTCGCGCTCACCGGGCTGCGCCCCGCCGCTCTCGACCGCGATTCCGCCTGGGCGCCGGCCGCGCCCACACCCGCCCCGGGGGCGGTCTCCATCGGCGACGGTCTCTCGCTCCAACTGGAGACCGCAGCGCTGCGGGCTGGCGAGCCGGCAGTCTTGAAGGCGCGAGTCCGCCAGGCGGACGGGTCTCCAGCCTTTCTGGAGCCGTACCTGCGCATGCTGGGACATGCGGTGTTTCAGCGCGACGACGGCGCCGTGTTCGCTCACCTGCATCCGGCCGGCTCGCTGTCCATGGCGGCGGCCCGGGTGTTTGCCGCCAAGCTGGATGGCGACGCCGGCGCCCGCGCCGCCGACGCCAACTGCGGCGACCTGGAAGCGGTGCCACCCGCGGAGGCCGCGGCTCTGGGCCGTTCCGGCGAGGTTCGCTTCCCCTGCGTGTTCCCGAGCGCCGGGCGCTACTTTGTCTGGATCCAGGTGAGGGTGGAGGGCCAGGTCCGCACCGCGCCGTTCCTGGTCACCGTGGCGGAGTGATGCTCCGAATCGTTGCCGGACGGACGTCCCGCCGTAGGCTGGCGGCACGGTGGCGCATGGCACTCCTGTTTTCCGGGACTGGTTCACCCGCTGCCTGGGCACGCCCACGCCGGCCCAGGCGGCGGCGTGGCCCCGGATCCGGTCCGGGCATGCGGTGCTGGTGCTGTCCCCGCCCGGCACCGGGAAGACGCTGGCTGCGTTCCTGGAGGTCCTGGAGTCGCTGGCCGCCGAGCACTCGGAGGGGCGCCTCGCGGAAACCATCCACGCCATTTACGTCTCCCCGCTCCGCGCCCTGGGATACGATCTGCACCGCAACCTGCGCCGACCGCTGGAAGGCGTCTATGGATCGGAGCCGCCGATCCGGGTTGCCCTGCGCAGCGGGGACACCCCGCCCGCCGAGCGGGAACGCCAGCGGACGCGTCCGCCCCATGTCCTGCTGACCACGCCCGAGAGCCTTGCCCTGCTCCTCAGCCAGTCGCGCTGGGTGCCCCACCTGGAGCGGGTGCGGTGGGTCATCGTGGACGAGATCCATGCCCTGGCGGAAAACAAGCGGGGAGCCCATCTCGCCCTGAGCCTGGAACGGCTGGATGCACTCCAGCGCGCCGCCGATGGCACGGCGCCCGCGCCCGGCCGGGTGGTCCGGCGCACCCAGCGCATCGGACTTTCGGCCACGGTGTTTCCCGCGGACGCCGTGGCGGCATTCCTCTCCGGTGGCGGCCCTCCCTGCGAGGTGGTGCAGGCCACCGAACTCCGGAAGCTCGACCTCCGGGTGTACAGCCCGCTGCGGCAGAATCCGTATCCTCCGGCCGGATACACCGGCGTCCGGCTGTTCCGGGAACTGTCCCGCCTCGTGAGCGCCCACCAAACCACCCTGGTGTTCACCAACACCCGCAGCGGCGCGGAGATGGCGGCCCACGGACTCAAGGAACAGCTCCCGAAGCTGGCCGGTCAGATCGAGTGCCATCACGCCAGCCTCGACCGGGACCTGCGTCTGGAGGTGGAGGACCGCCTCAAGCGCGGCGAACTCCGGGCGGTGATCTGCTCCACCTCCCTGGAGCTGGGCATCGACATCGGCAGCATTGACCTGGTGGTGATGCTCTCCACCCCGAAGGGCGTGAGCCGGACCGTGCAGCGGACCGGCCGCGCCGGACACCAGGTGCACTCCATCAGCCGCGGACTGCTCATGGCCACCAACGTGGGCGATCTGGTGGAGTGCGCCGCCATGGCCCGCCTCGGACGCCGCGGGGAGTTTGACCGAGTGCGCATTCCCGAAGCGCCGCTGGACGTCCTGGCCCAGCACCTGATGGGGCTCGCCTGCCTGGGCCCCGTTCCAGAGGACGCCGCATTCGCCCTGATTCGTGGTGCGGCTCCGTACCGCGCACTGCCGCGGGCGGAATTCGACGAGGTGCTCGACTATCTAGCCGGCGGCGGACGCGCCCTGCGCCAGCAGTACACGGAGACCTTCGGGAAGATTCTGCGCGACGCCGATGCCGGCACCTTTGAAGCGCGGGACGGTCCGCCGCGCCGGGACTTTCTCCAGAACGTCGGCACCATTCCGTCGGAAGGCGTGGTGCGGGTCGTCCTGCACACCCAGACCCTCGGCACCGTGGAGGAGTCCTTTCTCGGGCGGCTGCGTCCGGGCGACGTCTTCAGCCTGGGCGGACGCGCCCTCCGCCTGGACCGGGTCGGCACGCTGGAAGCGTGGGTCTCCCGGGCGGACGGAGTGACACCGACGGTCCCGCGCTGGGGCGCCAACAAGATGCCGCTGTCCAACCGCGTTGGGCTGGAGATCGCGGCGTTCCGGACGGAGCTGCGCGCACGGCTGGAGGCCATCCCCTTCCGGGAGAGTCCGTCGCTCATCCCCTGGATCGCCGACCGCCTGGAATGCGGCGCGGAAAATGCCACGGTGATCTTCCGCACTCACGCCGCGCAGCATCAGCTCAGCGAGATCCCCGGTCCGGACGCGGTGCTGATCGAGGAATTTGTCGAACCCGTCGCCCCGCCGGAACCAGAACCCGTCCCGAACCGCCGCACGCGGCCGGCAGGCCGGCAACGCGTCCTGACCCAGCCCTCGTTGTTTCCACTCCCGGCAACTCCCGCCCCAAAAACGGCCGGTGGATCCCCAACGGCGGCGGGAAGCCAGCGCCACCTGGTCTTCGTGCACACCCTGATCGGGCGGGCGGCCAATGATGCCCTCAGCCGGGTGGTCGCCTGGCGACTGGCCCGCCGCGGCCTCGGCAACGCCATCGCATCCCCCGACGATTACGGATTCGCGCTGACGCTGGCCTCACCCATCACTGGCTCCGCCATCACCTGGCCGGAGCTTCTGGATCCGTCGGAGTTCGTGGAACAACTGGAGGCGTCCCTGGCCAACTCCGACCTGCTCAAATACCACTTCAGAAACGCCGCCCAGACCGGCCTGATGGTCTATCGTCAGCACTTCGGCAACCAGAAGCCCCTGCGCAAGCTGCAGTGGTCCGCGGAGGTGATCTTCAACGTGCTGTCCCGTCACGAGCCCGGACACGTCCTGCTCCGCGAGGCCCGCCGCGACGCCCTGCACAACTTCCTGGACGCCCCGTCCGCCGTCGAGTTTCTGCAGGGCCACCGGGACCGTGGTTCCCCGGTGCGCACGCGGCGCCTCACCCGGATCCCCCCGCTGTCCTTCGGCATGTACGCCTCACGATTGCGGGAAACCCTGCTGCTGGAGGATCCACGAGAGACGCTCGAACGTCTGTACCACCAGTGGTGGACAGCGGTGGAGGGGCTGGTGCCGGGATCCGGCGCGCCGCAGGACGGCTCCGGTGGGCAACGTTGAACGCTGGAGGTTGAGTGGGCGGAAACACCACAGAATCGCCCGTCCTCTGCGTCCTTTGCGCCCGTTGTGTGAGCCCCTCCGGGCCAAGCGGTGCTCAGGAGAGCTTGGCCAGCAGCTCGTCGTTGGTCTTGTGCTTCTTGAGCGCGGCCAGGAGCGTCTCCATGGCCTCGACGGACTGCAGGTCGGTGAGCATGCGGCGCAGCTTGCGGATCGCCTCAATCTGGCTCGTCGGAAAGAGCTTCTCCTCCTTGCGGGTGCCGGACTTCGGAATGTCAATCGCCGGGAACAGGCGGCGCTCGCTGAGCTTGCGATCCAGGATCAGCTCCATGTTGCCGGTGCCCTTGAACTCCTGGAAGATCAGCTCATCCATGCGGCTGCCGGTGTCAATGAGCGCCGTGGCCAGGATGGTCAGCGAGCCGCCCTCCTCCACCTTGCGCGCCGCGGCGAACATCTTGCGGGGAATCTCCAGCGCCCGGGCATCCACACCACCGGTCATGGTCCGGCCCGAGCCGCCATGGACCGAGTTGTAGGCCCGCGCCACGCGGGTGATGGAATCCAGGAGCACGAAGACATCGCGGCCGGCCTCCACCATGCGCTTGCAGCGCTCGATCATGAAGCGGCTCAGGCGGACGTGCGTCTCCAGGTCCTGGTCGTTGCTCGACGCCACCACTTCGGCCTTCACGCTGCGCTGGAAGTCGGTGACCTCCTCGGGCCGCTCGTCAATCAGCAGCACCACCACATACACCTCCGGGTGGTTGGTGGTGATGGCATTGCAGATCTGCTTCAGGATGGTGGTCTTGCCGGTACGCGGCGGGGCCACGATGAGACCGCGGGTGCCCTTGCCGATGGGGGTCACCAGGTCAATGATCCGCTGTTCCAGCAGGTCGGAGGAGGTCTCCAGACGGAACTTCTCGATCGGATCAATGGTGGTGAGGTTCTCGAAGCGGATGGCGTGGATGTACTCCTGGTAGGTCTTGCCGTTCACCTTCAGCACCTCGCGCAACTGGGGGCTGTTGCCCTTGTGGGGCGGGTTCACGGTGCATTCGATCTGGCAT
>JAFLEG010000418.1 GCA_017302195.1 Verrucomicrobiota bacterium | reverse complement strand
CTTCAGCGAGGAAGCCTTGGCGGTGCGGCGCTCGGCGCGGTTGTCGGTCCTGGTGTAGAGATGGCGCAACGAGCCGGGCGGGAATGGGCCTGCCGCCACGGACCTTTCCTCGGCATCCAGGATGCGGAGGCCAGCCCGCACCACTTCGCTGGAGTTGTTGTAGCGCCCGCTCGCCACCAGTCGCGCGATCAATTCCTCAAAGTGCTTCGTCAACGCGATGTTCATCGCCGGCACTTAGGAATAGATGCCATCTATTGTCAATTCCCGGCCCGGCTCCATCCAGCCGCATCACTCACACGCTCCCTCCGCCTTCCTTCGTTGCCAGAAGCCCATGGCACCCAGCGCGGCGACCGCGAGGGCGGCGAGGGCATAGCCGCTGAAGGGGCCGAGGAGGCGGGGCGTGTCGCGCACCCATTCATGGGCGAACCGGAACAGGCCGTAGGCGATGAGATAGAGGTGGAACAGGTTCCCCGGGAAGCGCCCCTGCCGCCGCAGGAAGGCGAGCACCAGCAGCGCGACGACGTTGAACCCCAGCTCCACCGGAACCGCCGGCCAGCGGGGAACGCCCTGGGCGTCCTGAAGGGTCCACCAGTGACGGGAGTCACAGGCCCTTCCGAGGCAGCAGCCATTCAGCCAGCATCCCAGTCGGCCGAGGATCAGGCTGAGGGGAACGACGAGGGCAAACCGGTCTCCGGTCGCGTCCGGATAGCCCACCTGCTTCTTGGCCAACTCCACCGCGGCGTACCCGCCCAGGAGGGCGCCCAGTACTGACTTGCCGGCGGCCAGGCGTTGCCAGGTGTCCGGATGCCCCCAATCCCGCCAGCCCTCCGAGAGCAGATACACCGCCTTCGCCCCGACGAAGGCCCCCAGCAGGGCCGCCAGCCAGATCCACAGCAGCCGCCGATCGCGCCGCGCCAGCCGGACCCAGAAGACCAGGCTCAGGGCGATGCCGGCGAGGAGCAGTCCGGTGTAGTAGGGCGGCTGCGGGGACGCGGGTATGGCTCCGGGGATGGGCGGATTCACGGCGCCGGACGGGTATCGGGGAACCCGGAGTAATACCGGCAGAAGGAGTCCAGCCGCCCATCGGGCCGGATCACATGCGTACAGCAGCGATCAATCCGGTCCTGATCCCAGGACCAGGCGTCCATGAAGGGCTTGACCAGGATCCGGAACGCCACGCTGGCCTGCAGCTCCAGCCGGTGCAGCAGGGTGCCCAGCGGCTCGGTCTCGCAGCCGCAGCGTGCCAGGTCCTCCAGCCGGTAGTTCATCTTGTCCTTCAGGAATCCCTGCAACTGTGAGAAGTCCAGGAACTCGCTCACCGAATGCACCCGGCCTCCCAGCCGCAGCAGGTACCCGATGGTGGCGCAGTTGGGATCGCCGCAGGGCAGCGGCGTGAAGTCCTCGAATCGGAGCTGACCCCCGCTTTGGTCCACGGCGGCGAGCAGCACGTCCGCCACATTGAGCCGTTCCGAGCCGGAGCCCGCCGGCACTGGCGCAGGCAGACGTCCGCTCTGGAACAGGGGCTGGAAACTGATGCCGTGCACCTGCGGACGCTCCAGTCCGAAGGTGATGGCCTCCCACAGGTGCGGGAGATTCGCGCGCGTCACCGTGAACGCCAGGGTGACCGACAGGCCAATCCGGCCGCAGACCTCCAAAGCCCGTTCGCGCACCGCCCTCAGGTCCGCCCCCCGCAGCATTCGCTGACCGGCCTCCTGCACGCCGTCGAACTGCAGGTACAACTGCAGTCCCTTGCGCGCCGCGGCGATGGCCAGGCGTTCGGCGAACTCCGGATCCTGCGCGAGGCGCACGCCGTTGGTGTTCACCAGCACAAAATCAATGCGTTCGTGTCCCTGTGCCCACGCGAGCAGCTCGAAGAACTGCGGATGCAGCGTTGGCTCGCCGCCGCTCAACTGCAGGATCTCGATGCCTCCCTTGCGCGCAATCACTCCCTCGATCCGGCGCTGGAGATCGTCCAGGGGCACGGCATCCACCACGGCGCCCGTGCCCACCGGGGACTCCGCATAGCAGGTCGGGCAGGACAGATTGCAGGAGTTTACGATCTCGATCAGCGCCAGACAGGTGCTGAGCGACTCGAACGGTCCGTCCTGCCGTCCGGCGGCGTTGCGCCCCAGCGTCCCCGCGGGCCCGGAGGCCGCGGCCGGTGGGCAGCATCCGGAAGCGCTGTTGCAGGGATCCCCCTGCGCCACCCAGTAGAAGCGGGCGTCCGAAGCCAGCGTCGCCTCGAACGCGCCGTGGTCCGGACACTCCCGCCGCAGCACCACGCGTCCGGGAGCCGCCCCCTCGCGCCACACCTCACCCGGCACGGCGCGACGGCATTCCGGGCAACGGGTGGTCGTGCGCTTCAACAGGTCGGCGCGCGGACGAAAGGCGATGGCCGGCATTTCAGGGATCAGGCGATCAGGAGCGTGGTGGCAACGTGCCGCCGGGGGTCAGTGGAAATTGAACCTGGGATTACCGATGGCGCAGCCCGTGGCCGCCACGCATTCGCTGACCACCAGGCAGCATCCGATGAAGAGGAAGGACCAGAGCACCCGGGTGCCGGCGGACTTCCCCACCCGGATGCCCAGCACGATCCCCGAGATCAGGGCGCCCAGCGGCGCCAGCAGCAGCGCGCCGATGGCGGACGCGTCGGCACTCCCGGTCATGCCCATCAGCCCCGGCAGCAGCATCAGTCCCGTCACCAGATACCAGGCCCACAACGACCGCGGCGGCCCGGTCTGCGGCGATGCGGCCGGACCGGGCGACGGTGAGGTGGGCGAAGGAACCGGTTCGGGTGCCGGCTCGGGCGGAATCGGGGTGGCTTCCATGGAACGGGTGTCACTCAGCATTCTTCGACCGGGTCCTCCCCGGCAACCGTGAACTCGCCTCCAAAGCCCAAGGCCGGTGGGGCCAGTTTTCAACGAGCGTACGCACAACCACGAACAACGAGGTGGTGACTCCTCGCGCGCACGGCTCGGTGTCTGCTACGTAGGAGACGACGTGAGAAGGCTCAAACTCTCCCTGGGCCTTGGAGATGCCGACGCGTGGAGCGACAGCCGACCGGAGGGGGGAAGGAGGTCAGAGCGATCTCGTCTCCTGCGGCCTTCACCTCATCGCTCCACGTTCCCCGTTCATCCCTCCCCCTGGTGGGGCAACTGGTCACCGAGCCGCCCGCTCCGGGGCCTCCGCGTGCGGGACGGCATCCAGCATGCCCCGGACCAGCCAGTGGACCGCGGGAACCCGGTGTCGCAGCCCGACGGACATCGGCTCCGGACGGGCGCCCAACGCGGCCTTGGGTTCGAGTGCGGTGCGCCCCAGCGAAAGGCGACGACAACCCCAGGCAATGGCGTCGGCCACCGTGATGTGGAGCCACCGCAGAGACAGCGGCACCCCCTTCGGCCGCCGAAGGGGTGCCCAAGTCACGACATCCTATCCCCATTGATGAACACGTTGTTCGATGAACAGAGAGTCTGGCATTTTGGCCTCCATGCCGCTGCCGTCGCCAAGACTGTGATCGGCGTACTCCTCCGAAACGCCGAGATCAGGGTAGGTACTGGGCGATCATGGCGTTCACCACCTGACTGCTCGCCGTGGTTGCGGGGTCGCCGGCGCTGTTGGTCACCACCACCACCGCCCAATGCCGGTTGGGAGCGATCCAGACCGTGGTCAGCCACATGTTGTTGGAGCCCGTGTGGGTGAGCACGCGCCCTTTGCCCCAGGGACGATCCAACGAGAGCCAGCCCATCGCATAATTCGAGTGAACGGGTGTGTAGAGCTTCTCAAAGGTGGCCGGTTGCAGCAGCGGGTGCTCCCCCCGGGCGCCGGCGGTGTGGAATGCGATATAGCGTGCATAATCCACCAGGCTGCAATGCATGCCCCCGGACGGGGCATGTGCCGCCGGGTTGTCGGAGGTATTGCCCGGAGCCACCGGCACGGGTGTGTTCCCCGAGAATGTGTGGCCCCAGGGCTGGTCCACGTAACGAGGCGTGGCCGGGACGCCAAACCCCGCCGTGGCCATGCCCAGGGGTTCGAAGACCTTCTCCCGGATCAGGTCACGATACGGGCGACCGGTCACCTTCTCGATCAGTGCCCCCGTCATGGCATACCCGGCGTTGGCGTATTCATACTGGGTCCCCGGCGTATAGCGCGTCGCCAGCCTCGTGACCTCGCGGGTCTCAAGCAGGCGCTGTTCCTGGTCCGTGCCGGGGTGATTTTGCAACTGAGCCCAAATCCCGCTCGGTACGAGATTGCCGGGCGCCCCGGCGCTGTGGGTGACCAGCATCTCCAGCGTGACCGTATCCCAACTGGGGTGGCGCGTGCCGGCATGCTCCGGAAAGACATCGGCCAGCCTGGTGGTCCAGGTGAGCACCCCTTCCTCCACAAGTTTCGCCGCCAGAACCGCGGTTGCGGACTTGGTCATGGAACCGTGGTGCCAGCGGTCGTTGATGGTGACCGACTCCGTGACGCCCTGTTTGCGGATTCCGGCCACACCGAGCGCGACAATGCGGTTGGAAATGACCACCGCACACCCCAGCGCAGGAAGGTTGTGGGTGGTGCGGATCGGCGCCAGTTGCGGCGCAAGGTCCAGGACGTCACTGCTGACGACACGGTAAAAGGTCTGCTGTCCATCGGCAGGGAAGAATTGGTGGACCCTTGGCGATCCTCCAAAGAAGGCGGGCGCTGCGGGTGACCAGTCCACCAAATCCACCGTCTTCTCGAGGACTTGGAACTTGCCGGTGGTGGTGTCGAATTCCACCTGGACGGCTCCGTTGATGTCCACCGTCTGGGCGGGGAGCCACCAGGAGGCGGCCAAGAGTGGGGCGATTGCGGCGGTGGGGATCTTCATTGCTGAATTATAGATTGGCCTGGGGAGGAATCTCCAGTCC
>JAFLEG010000417.1 GCA_017302195.1 Verrucomicrobiota bacterium | reverse complement strand
TGAAATGCTGGATACGTTTCCTGCTACAGCCGGGTTTATCAAAGAAGCCAATGAATATCAGAAAAAAATTATTGAAGTCATTAAGACAGGAAAAGGTCCAATCGCCGGACGGCTTCCTGATGCGCCCGCGTGACGGCCAGCAGTTCCGCCTCCAGTTCCTCCGCCTTGTTTCGCAGCGAGGCGCCCGCCCGGCGTTCGCCAGCCAGCGCCTCCCGCAGGTCGGCGACTTCGGCGGCGCCGGAGGCTTCCGCCTGGACGGAAGCGACGGCATCCGCCGCGTGCACGCGGGCTTGCTGCAGGTCTTGCTCCCGGGCGGCGAGGTCCCGTTCCAGACTGGTCCGGCTGGCGGCGGCGGCTTCGAGCTGGGCCCGCGACTGGGCCAACTGCTGGCGGAGCGCCGACAGTTCCTCGGAGGCCTCCCCGAGCTGGCCGGACAGTTGACGGACCTCCTCGCTGCGGGCCTTGAGCTTCTGCTCCAGGGGGGCCGCGCTTTTGGCGGCGGCCTCGCCCCGGGTCTCGGATTCCCGCAAGCGTTCCGTCAGTACGGCGGTCTCCTGCTCCAGGACGGAGAGGCGGGTGACGGCGGTGGTCTCCCGGGACCGCGTTGCAGCGAGTTCCCCGCGCGCCTGGTCCAGATGCTCCGCCGTCCGGGCCAGTTCCCTGCGGGCGGCTTCCAGGCTGGCGTCCTGCTGGTCCACGCGCGTTGCCATCACCTGGCGTTCGGAGTCCAGGCGGGAAATCCGGTGTCCGGCCGACTCGACGTCGGCGAGGGCCTGGCCGAGGTGGTTCTGAAGGCTGGCAACCGCGGAGGCCCGCGTCTCGGACTCCGCCCGCAGCGTCTCCCGCTGCAGGGCCTGGTCGAGATGCTCCGAACGCGCCGCCGCCAGATCTCGGAGGGCGGCGTCCCGTTCCTGTTCCCGCCGCGCTTCGGACGCCAGGGCCGCCAGACTGGTTTCCCGGGCATTGGCGGCTTCGGCTTCCGCCGTGGTGAGCTTGGCGCGCGCCGCCTGCAGCAGCGACTCCGCCAGCGTGCGACCCTTGAGCGCCGCGTCGAGCTCACCCAGGCGCGCCCGCAGATCCGCCTGGGTCCGGCCGTGGTGAAACCGCTCGGAATCCAGCTCCTCGCTGCGGCGACGGGCGCGATCCTCGGCTTCGAACAGACGCTGCCGGAAGAAGAACATCTCCAGAATCCACTCCGCCAGCGCGCCGGCCAGGAAGGCGGCCAGCAGCCAGAGGATCGGGTGTTGGGCGATGGAGGCAGTCATGACACGACGCAGGCGACTGCGCCGAGGTTAGGAGGTTGGGATTCCCTTGGGAAGTTTCATGCCGGGTGTTCGACGCCCGGACTTCTCCACGTCCTCGGTGGGTTGGGGTGCAAACGCCTGCTGAATGGAAAATACTTCGGGTTCGTCGGCTTCCGGCACTTGCCTCCCTGCCGAATGGAGGGGTAAGCATGGGGTGAACAGTTCCCCGACTCCTTTCCGGAAACGCCTATGCTGACGATTCTTGGCTCCCGGCCCGCGGGCGGCGCCTTCTGCGATGGCATCTCCCGGCGCAATTTCCTGCGCATCGGCGCCCTGGGCATGGGCGGGTTGGCGCTTCCCGACGTGCTGCGCGCCGAGGCGGCCTCGGGCGTGCGCAGCGCCTCGCAGGCGCACAAGGCGGTGATCATGATCTTCCTGCCGGGCGGCCCGTCGCATCAGGACATGTTTGACCTGAAGATGGAGGCGCCGGCGGAGATCCGGGGCGAGTTCCGGCCCATCGCCACCAATGTTCCGGGTATCCAGATCTGCGAGCATCTGCCGCGCATCGCGAAGCAGGCCGACCAGTACACGATCATCCGGTCCCTGGTGGGCATGGAGGACCGGCACGAGTCCTTCCAGTGCTATACCGGGCGCCTGAACCGGGGACAGCCCCCCGGCGGCTGGCCCTCGATGGGGTCGTATCTGGGTAAGCTCCAGGGATCCGCCGATCCCGCGCTGCCCGCGTTTGTCGGCCTGGCTCCCAAGATGGGCCACGTGCCGTGGTCGGACAACGGCGTCGCCGGCTTCCTGGGCGCGGCGCATGCGCCCTTCGAAATCAACAAGGGAGGCGGCAATGACGACATGATCCTCAACGGGATCACCCTGGACCGCCTGGCCGACCGCCGCGGATTGCTGGCGTCGCTGGACCAGTTTCGCCGGGAGGTGGATGGCAGCGGTCAGATGGCCGGACTCGACGCCTACAACCAGCAGGCCTTTGGCATTTTGACGTCCAGCAAGCTGGTCGAGGCGCTCGATTACCAGCGTGAGGACCCGCGGGCCATCGAGCGGTACGGCAAGGGGGATCCGAAGAACCGCGATGATGGCGGTCCCAAGCTCATGGAGCATTTCCTGGTGGCGCGGCGCCTGGTGGAGGCCGGGGCGCGCTGCGTGACCCTGGCCTTCAGCCGCTGGGATCATCACGGCGACAACTTCGGCGCGCTGCGCCAGGACCTGCCGCTGCTGGACCAGGGGCTCAGCGCGCTGCTGCAGGACCTGCGCGACCGCGGACTCGAACGCGATGTCAGCGTGGTGGTCTGGGGCGAATTCGGCCGCACCCCGACCATCAACAAGGATGGCGGACGCGACCACTGGCCGCGGGTGAACTTCGCCCTGCTGGCCGGCGGCGGCATGAAGCATGGACAGGTGATCGGGTCCACCGACCGCCTGGGCGGCGAGGCGGCATCGCGTCCGGTTTCCTTCGGCGAGGTCCACGCCACCCTCTATCACGCCCTCGGACTCGACGTGAACAAGGTGACCGTGAACGACCTCACCGGCCGTCCGCAGTTCCTGGTGCCCGATGGCTGCCAGCCGATGCGTGAGTTGGTGGGGTAGGGGAGAATGAGAACAACGAAGGCGCGAAGACGCTAAGAAGGCATACTTTTCCTTAAGACAGACGCTATGAGAACGACGGGAATCGGGGAGCGGATCGTGGTGCCGGCGGAGGTGGAAACGCTGGCCACAATCGCGGTAAATGCCGCCTTTGAGGTTCATCGAGAGCTTGGGCCCGGGCTTTTGGAGAGCGCGTATGAAGCAGCGTTTGCCTGGGAATTGGAATCACAGGGCGTGAGGTTCCAGCGACAGGTTCCAGTGCCGGTTCATTACAAGGGCCGGCGAATCGAGTTGGGCTTTCGCGCGGATGTGTTGATGGGAAGCCGGTTGCTTGTCGAGTTGAAGGCCGTGGAGGGGATCCTCCCCGTCCACAAGGCGCAGGTGATCACCTACCTCAAGGTTCTGAACCTGCCCCTTGGGTTGCTGATCAATTTCAATGAAGTGCTCATCAAGGACGGCTTGCGCCGTGTCCTGAATCTCCGCCATGACGCCACTCGGAGCCCAGTGCTCCTCACTCAGTGAACCAGTCTCCTGCGTTTTGATCCTGCTTGGCGTCTTCGTGTCTTCGTTGTTGAAGCCTCCCCATGCTTGAAGTTCCCGGACATTCCCGCCGCTTCCACACGCTCGGCATTGACGTGAACCAGGTGACGATTCCCGACCTCACTGGGCGTCCGCAGTTTCTGGTGCCGGACGGCTGCCAGCCGATGCGGGAATTGGTGGGGTAGGGAGAGCCGGATGAACACCAAAGACGCGACCACACGAAGCGAGCAGGACCTGCCGGGGTGCTGCCTTCAATTCATCCCTCATCGCTCATCCTTCCTCCTTCTATCCTGCCTGTCTCTGTGGTCACCCACCCTCCGCGGTGCGGCCGCGATGCGGATTGAGTTTCGCACCGGAGCCGGCGTGGTGGCGCTGCGCTCCGCCGATGCCCGGCAGCAGCTCCTGGCCACCGGGGCGGGGGATCTGGACCTCACCGGTGTTGTCGCCTGGACGGTGGAGCCCCCGGGAATCGCCTCGGTGGATGCCGCCGGACGCGTCACCCCCCGGACCGATGGCGAGGCGACGATCATCGCCCGAACCGCCGCCGGGGAGGAGGCGCGCCTGCGCGTCGTGGTGAGCGGCGGGGACCAGCCGCAACCGATCCACTTTGCCAACCAGATCGTGCCGGTGTTCACCAAGTACGGCTGCAACGGCGGCGGCTGCCACGGCAAGGCCTCCGGACAGAATGGATTCCGGCTGTCGCTGCTGGGGTTTGAGCCGTCCGAGGACTATGAGCATCTGGTGAAGGAGGCGCGCGGACGCCGGCTGTTCCCCGCCGCGCCGGAGCGCAGCCTGCTGCTGACGAAGAGCACCGCCCAGTTGCCCCATGGCGGCGGCCGGCGGATGGAGCCCGGATCCGACGACTACAATCTGCTGGTCCGCTGGATCAGCCAGGGCATGCCGGTCGGAGCTGCGGACGCCCCGACCGTGGCGCGTCTGGAGGTGTTCCCTGCCGGGCGCACGCTGCCGCTCAACGGCGGGCAGCAGTTGGTGGTGACCGCCCATTACACCGACGGCTCAACCGAGGATGTCACCCGCAGCGCCCTGTACGAGCCGAACGACAAGGACATGGCGTCGGTGGATGCCTTCGGCCGTGTGACGGTGTTCAACCAGCCCGGCGCCGTGGCCGTGATGGTGCGGTACCAGTCCAAGGTGGGGGTGTTTCGCGGCACCGTCCCGCTCGGCGCGCCGGTCACCGCGCTGCCGCGGTCCCGGAACTTCGTGGATGATCTGGTCTTCGCCCAGTGGAAGCGGGTGGGGCTGCCGCCCAGCGCGGTGGCCGATGATGAGACCTTCCTGCGCCGGGTGACGCTGGACCTGGCGGGTCGCCTGCCGACGGAGCCGGAGCTGGCGGCCTTTCGCGAGGACCTGCGGCGGCGGCAGGAGACCGCGCTGCCGTTGTCGTCGGATCAGCGTCCGCAGGAGCCATTGCCCGAGACCGCCGCGGCCCGGGATGCCGTTATTGAGCGCCTGCTGGCCAGCGGTGACTACGCGGATGTCTTTGCCA
>JAFLEG010000416.1 GCA_017302195.1 Verrucomicrobiota bacterium | reverse complement strand
ATCCAGGGATTGCCTCCCGGGCCCGGAAATGCGACGTCTCTCCGACCCGTATGCGGACTTCCCTTCTTCTGGTCCTCGGAGTGGCGACTGCCCTGATCGCCGGGTGCAGCCGTCCGGAGGCCCCTTCTGAATTGCGCTGGCGCTTCGCCGGCAGCACGGCCCTCCAGACGCAGACCAATGCCCCGGTACTCGCGGAATGTCTTTCCCTGCCCCAGGCCCATGCCGTCCTGGGCCCCCTCTCCCAGCGACTGGCGCAGACCTGGTGGCATGTGGGCACCGGCGGCAAGCCGTCCACCGCGGCCGATCTCGCCGCCGGGGCAGCACTGATCCCGGACCTGCTCCAGCACGAGTCCCTCGGCGCCGTGCTGCTCCAGCCCACGGGCGGGCATGAATTCGCCGTCGCCATCCGCGGCCTCGGCGCTGGCGCGGCCCCCTGGGAAGCCCGCTGGAAGACCGGGGCCAGGGCCGTGCATGTCGCCCGGGGCGCCGGCGGAGAGCCGGCGTCGGCGCACCAGGAGGATTGGCTGGTGGTGGTGTCCGATGCCGCCGCGCTGCCGCCGTCCAAGGCCTGGAGTCAGTTGAACACCCTGGGCGCGGAGCCCGGGGCGCTGGCGCAGTTCGATGTCCGCTATCCGGGCCGAGTCAGCGTCAAGGCCGCGATGACGGTCCGGGACGGCGCCGCCCGCTGGACAGCGACCGCCACGGTCGCCAAGCCGCTGCCCGCCACCCTCCCCGCCTGGGAAATCCCGGGAGCCGTCCGGGAACCGCTCGTCTTCTTCACCGCCGCCCGGGGCCTCCCTGCCCTGCTGCCCAGCCTGCCCTGGCTGCAGACCTGGGCCGGCAGGATTGTCCCCTCGCAGGTGTTCCTGTGGGGACAGCCCGGCAAGCCCGACTGGGGCCATTCCTATGCCGCGGCCCGACTCGCCGATCCGGCCGCCGCCGTGGAGGAACTGTACCGGCGCCTCAACCCGCTGTTCGCCACCAACGGCACGGCGCCCTTCCGGGGATACCTGAATCTGGACTCCAAGGCCCACCGCCTGGTCATCGGCGGCGGCATTCCGGCGGTGCCGACCTTTGAAGCGCAGACCGAGGGCGACAAGAAGTACCTCACTTTCGGATTCCTGCCAGCCATGCGAGCCACCAACAGCCTGGCGCCCGAGATGCTGGCACAGCTCAACCGTCCCAACTTGGCGTACTATGACTGGGAGTTCACCTCGGCCGCCGCGCACCACTGGCATCTGGGCGGCCAGTTGCTGGATCTCACGGCGGGGCGCCATGCGGTCATCACGACGCCGGCCACCCAGTGGCTGCTGGCGGCGGCGCCCAAGCTGGGGGAATGCGTGACCGAGGGGCTGGTCACCTCGCCCGATACCCTCACCCTGCGACGCAAATCCCCGCTCGGGCTGACCGGATTCGAAATGGCGCTGCTGGCGAAGTGGATTGACCCCGAGCCTCCACTCCGCCGGATCCTCCCGCCGCCCACCAATGCGCCCGCGGCGCGCAGGAAGCCCTGACCGACATGCTGCTGCTCGGCGTCAACATTGACCACGTCGCCACGCTCCGGCAGGCGCGCTACCGCGAGACCCCTCACGACGTCCGGGCCGAGCCCGATCCCGTCGCGGCGGCCCGCGTCTGCGAGGCGGCCGGATGCCACGGCATCACCGCGCATCTCCGCGAGGACCGCCGGCACATCGTGGATGAGGACATCCGGCAACTGCGCGCCGGCATCCGCACCCGGCTCAACTTCGAGATCGCCAACGCGCCGGAGATCGTGCGGTTCGCACTCGAGGTCCGGCCGTGGGCGGTGTGCCTGGTGCCGGAACGCCGCGAGGAGGTGACGACCGAGGGGGGGCTGGAGGTGGCCGGAGCGGAGGCGTCCCTGACCGGCACCTGCCGTCAGTTTCGGGATGCCGGAATCGAGGTCAGCCTGTTCATCACGCCCGATCCGGCCCAGGTCGCGGCCGCCCGCCGGGTCGGCGCCGGATACATCGAGCTGCATACCGGACGCTACGCGGAGGTGTTTCACGATCCCGCGGCCCGCAGCCTGGAGCTGAAGCGCCTGGCCGACGCCGCCCGGCAGGCCCACGACCTGGGCCTCCGGGTCAACGCCGGACACGGACTCACCGTGGAGAATGTTCCCGGGCTGGCCGCCGTGCCGCATCTGGAGGAGCTGAACATCGGCCACACCCTGGTCGCCCGGGCGGTCTTCATCGGACTCGACGCCGCCGTGCGGGAGATGCTCCAGGCCATGGCGTCCTATTCTGGCGGCGGGGCCCGATGATCCTGGGAACCGGCATTGACCTCATCGAGGTCGCCCGCATCGAGGAGTCGCACCGCCGGTTCGGCGACCGGTTCCTGCAGCGGATCCTCCGTCCCGACGAAATCGCCTACTGCCTCGCCATGGCGCGTCCGGGTCCGCACCTCGCGGCCCGGTTCGCCGCCAAGGAGGCGGTCAGCAAGGCCCTGGGCACGGGCATCGGCGCGGAGCTCGGCTGGCAGGACATCGAGGTGCGCCGCCGGGAGTCGGGCCAGCCCTGGATTGCGCTCCACGACGCGGGCGCCGCCCTGATGCAGCAGCGGCAGGGCCGCCTCATCCATCTCAGCCTCTCCCACACTGCCTCCACCGCCGTCGCCATCGCCATCCTCGAAGGGTAATCGGCTCGCAGCCCAGGCTTCCGTGTGTTCTCCGGCGCATCAGAACGGTCTGAAGCCCGGACTAGGAACGCTCCATCCGTCCCCGTGCATCCGCCCAGGCGCAGGCGGTCGCCGGGTTCGGACGAAACTCCGTCAACTCCGAGGAGTCGCGGATGACGCACCGGATCTCCTGCAACGATCCCAGTTCGCCGGCGCCCTGCACCTGGACCAGCAGGTTGCCCATCGCCGTCGCCTCCACCGGGCCGGCAATCACCACGCGGCCCGACGCGTCGGCCGTCCACTGGTTGAGCAGCGCGTTGCGGGATCCGCCGCCCACCACGTGCACCGCGGTGATCGGTGTCCCGGAGAGCGTCTCCAGTTGATCCAAAACCACGGCATACTTCAGGGCCAGGCTCTCCAGAATGCAGCGCACGATCGCGGACTCCGAATCCGGCTCGGGCTGTCCGGACTCCCGGCAGGCCGCGACCAGGGCCTCGCCCATGTCCTCCGGGTTCAGGAAGCGCAGATCATCCGGATCCACCAGCGACCGGAGGGGCGCGGACAGCGCCGCCGACGCCATCAGCGAGGCGTAGTCCCGCTCCTGCCCCCGTGCGGCCCAGTCCGCGCGACACCGCTGCAGCAGCCAGAGGCCCATGACGTTTTTCAGCACCCGCCAGGTTCCGCAGACACCGCCTTCATTGGTGACGTTGAGCGCCAAGGCCGCGGGGGACATCAGGGGTTCCGCGGATTCGATGCCCACCAGGGACCAGGTGCCTGAACTGATGTAGGCCCATCCGGACTCCCCCAGCATCCCTCCCGGAGTGCCCGCGACGGCGGAAGCCGTGTCATGGGTGGCAGGAACCACGACGGACGCCCCGTGGATGCCGGTGGCCGCAGCCACTTCTGGCCGCAGGGGTCCCAACCGGGTCCCGGGGAAAATCAGCCCCGGAAGCAGATGGGTCGGCAGACCAAGGCGGCGCAGCAGTCCGTGCGACCAATCCCGGGTGCGTGGATTGAGGAACTGGGTGGTGGTGGCGTTGGTGAACTCGCAGGCGCAGACGCCGCTCAGGCACCCATGCAGCCAGTCGGGGATCATCTGAAACGCCGCCGCCGCCTCAAACACCTCCGGACTGGCACGCTGGTGGGCGATCCACTGGTACAGGGTGTTGATCTCCAGAAACTGGAGCCCCGTCGCCTCGAAGATCTCCGCCCGGGGGATCCGGCCCATGGTTTCCACCACCAGTCCGCGGGTCCGGGCGTCCCGGTAGCAGAACGGCAGGCCCAGCAGTTCGCCCGAGCGGGAGACAAGCCCGTAGTCCAAGCCCCAGGTATCCACGCCCACCGATACCACTTGGGAGCCCCAGCGGGTCCCCGCCATTCGAAGCCCGGCGAGGATCTCGCCCCAGAGCCCCAGGACATCCCAGCGCAGCGTGCCCGCCACGGGAATCATCCGGTTGGGAAACCGGTGCACCGCTTCCAGCGCCATCCGGGAACCATCCCAAAGTCCCGCCACCACCCGGCCGCTTTCGGCTCCGAGGTCCACTCCGAGATATACCTGGGGCGACCTCATCGCGGGAGGGCCGGTTCAAAAGTCATACTGGTCAATGTTCTCCCTGGTGAACTTGAACGGCTCCCCCAGCAGGATGTTGTCCCCCGCCACCCGGAACTGACCGAGCGCGCCGCCATCGAAGTTCGTGACACCCGGCTTGAGATCGCCGCGGGCCAGCGCATTGGCGGCGAGCACGGTCAGATAGCCGAGATCGGTGGTCTTCCACAGGATGACGGTGTCGGTGGTGCCGTCCTTCACATACCGCCGGTTCTCGCTGGGCAGGCCCAGTCCGATGACCTTCACCTGGCCGCTCTTGCCGGCCTGCTTGACCGCCTCCGCCGCGCCCGGCACGGCGGGCGAGCAGATGGCCATCAGCAGCTTCAGATTCGGATGCGCCCCCAGCAGGGTGGTGGCCTCCGCCTGGGCCTTGTCCTTGATGTCGTCACAGGGACGCAGCGCCACCATCGTCATCTCCGGGTACTTCGAGGCCCGGCGCGCCTCAATGTGCTTCTGCCACTCGATCATGTTCTGGGCGGTCAGCGAGGCCGTGATGATGGCGAATTCGCCCTTCCCCCCGGTCAGCCGGGCCGCCTCATCCATGAGGGCATTCCCGATGCCTTCCGGGGTGGCCTGGTTCACGAAGAAATCCCGGGCGTCCGGCTGGGCGTCGGCGTCGAAGGTCACCACGCGGATCCCCCGGGCCCGCGCCTTCCGGA
>JAFLEG010000415.1 GCA_017302195.1 Verrucomicrobiota bacterium | reverse complement strand
GGGCTTCAGGGACCACAGCATGTTCTCCACTCCGAACTGGAGAACCATCAGCACCAGGCCGCGGATCGCAAAATGTCTCCGGATGGCCGGCCAGTTCCATCCCGCCTCCCTGCGTGCATGGGCGTACAGGGAGATGCCGGCGCCCATGAGAATGAAGAATCCCGAGGAGCAGGCACCCGACAGCAACCGGATGGCCGCCTCCGGCCACCGCTCATCCGAGACAAAGGGACCATGCCAGAACAGGAACGAAGGCTCCCGTGCCCCCACCCACAGCAGATAGGCGGCGTGCGTCAACGCCATGGTGACCGCGATCAGGCTCCGGCAGAGATCCAGAGCATCGAGGCGGGAGGATCCACGCCCCGCGGCGTCACCTGCTGGAATTGGCGTCGGCAAAATGCACCAAAACGGACAGACGGTTTCCGACAGCCGCGGACGGGCAGGCTGCGGGTCACTCGGCCGCCCAGACCTTGATTCCGGGTTCAAACTCGGAGGCCGATGCGATCGCGGCCCCATCCGGGGCAAACACCACCGCCATCACCACACCGGCATGCGCCTGGAAGCGGCGGCGCTCCTGGAACCGGGTGGTCTCGAACAGGGCGATGTCCCCGGGAAGCTGCACGGACGCCAGGGCGGCTCCGCCGGCGGCCAGCAGTCGCCCGTCGGGGGAGAGGGCCAGACTGCTGATCCCCTGCGGCTGCCGGGATGTCTGTCCCAGAATGGTGCCGGTCATTGGATCCACCGCGGTGATGACGCAGGCCGCCCCGCCGAGGTACAGCCGCTTCCCGTCTGGTGCCCAAGCCAGCGCGAAGGCGGAATGCGTGAAGGAATCCCACCGGCGCACCAGGCGTCCCGAACGGGCGTCCCAGAGACACACATCATTGTCATCGCCCGCCGAGGCCAGATGGATCCCGTCGGGGGCCGCCGCCAGGGCCCACACCGAGGCGATGTGTCCCTCGAGGCGATGGAGCAAACGGCCGGACCGCGGGTCCCACACCGTGACCAGACCCGCATGATCCCCCGCGGCCAGCCAGGCACCGTCCGGAGACCATGACACGCAATCGAGGGGGGCACCGGGCGAGGTGACCGAAGCCATTGTCTGCCCGGTTACCCCATGCTGCAGGGTCAGGGATCTCCGCCCGGCACCACCGGCGGCCACCCAACCCCGGATGGATGCCGCCATGGGACCCGACTCCGCCGAGGCGATGGCATGTCGGGCCACCGGATCACCGCCGCCCCAGTCGAGGACGCGCACCCCTTCGCCGGAGCAGAATGCGGCGAGGCGTCCCTGGTCGGAAACAGCACCCAGCGCGCTGCAGCGTGCATCCGCCGCCAGGACGCGGATCGGCTGCACAGGGGCCGTCGAAGGCAGACCGGCGGCCATGGCGCCGCCGGTCAACGGCACCACCAGGAGCATCAAAGTCGTTCGAGACACAATTCGAAGGTCACCTGGGCGACCGGTTGTCCGGGATCGCCGGTCAGCAGGACCGGACGGATGAGTTCCCGGCTCAGAACGAGAGGGTCCTTCCCGTAGTTGCGATCCGGATCCCCATCAAAGGCGGGATCGGTGGCGAAATAGAGCTGGGTGATCAGCGGACGGCAGCCGGGCGCCCGGACCAGGTAATGGATGTGCT
Source organism: Verrucomicrobiota bacterium (assembly GCA_017302195.1). GTDB lineage: Bacteria > Verrucomicrobiota > Verrucomicrobiia > Limisphaerales > UBA9464 > UBA9464. The sequence continues at coordinate 3,274 of JAFLEG010000415.1, read as the reverse complement.
GGGCGACCCGGTCGGGGTAGTGCCCCGGCATCACCGATTCAAACCGGTATCCTCCCCGGGGATCGGTCTGGAGCAGTCCCCGGTAGCGGTATCCCTCCAGATCGTAGCGCCCCTCATGGTTGGCCTGCCAGACCTCCACGGTGGCATCCGGACGAAACTCCCCGCGAACATCCCACACCGAACCCACCACCGTCAGCGGCAGGCCCGGATCCCCCGGGGCCCGGAGCACCGACTGGACCGGGGCCTTGCGACGATAAAAGGGCCCCATCTCGTTGCGGGGCGTGGGAACCCTTCCCGACTCCGCCCGGGCAAAGGCTTCGGCCACGCAGCCCCGGATTCCTCCCCCGCCGCAGAGCAGGCCCAATGCAGCGCATCGCTGGAGCATTTCGCGGCGAGTGAGCGGGGTCATGCGGGGAACGGTTGAAAGGTTCTGGGCCGGTTCCCTCCGAGTCAATCTCCATTCCCGGCCCGGGCAATTCTCCACCCCTCCAACTCTCCAGCCCCCACCTGTCCCCTTGCGTTTTCGGCCACAGGCCCGTTGGCGCACACCTGCCGCATCCGGAGTCTCCCACCACGCCGGAATGAATGGAGGCGCGGGGTGCGCGTCTCAACGCCGGGCATTCCCGCTGGCGGCCGGGGCGCCCCGGAGGCAGGATTCGGAAGTCATCATCACCAAGATCAGCCCACCATGAGGTTGTTTGCTTTGTCACCCGTCGCAGGGGTCTCCGTGCTCCTGCTCAGCCTGTCCGCGGTGTGTTCCGGCGCAGAGGCCGTGGACTTTGCCCGCCAGATCGAGCCGATCCTCATCAAGCGGTGCTCGGAATGTCACGGACCCGACCAGCAGAAGGGCAAGCTGCGGCTGGATCTCCGGGCCGAGGCCCTCAAGGCCGGGAAGTCCGGCAAGGCGGCCCTGGTGCCGGGACAACCCGCAGCCAGCGAGATCCTGGCCCGGGTGACCTCGACGGATCCCGACGAGGTCATGCCCTCCAAGGGGCCGCGGCTGACCGAGGAGGAGGTGGCGGCATTGCGGCAATGGATCGCGGCGGGCGCGGAATGGCCGGAATTCGATCCGCGAAAGCACTGGGCGTTTGCTCCCATCACCCGTCCGCCCGTGCCGGAGGTCCCCGGCCTCGCCGGTGCCGGCAGCGAGGTGGACCGCTTTATCCGGTCCCGCATGGCGCGCGATGGCCTGTCGCCGCGTCCCGAGGCCGACCGTCCCACCCTGCTCCGCCGCCTGAGCCTCGACCTCACCGGACTCCCGCCGGCCTGGGCCGAAGTGGAGGCCTTCGTGAACGACACCTCACCTGACGCCTATGAGCGTCAGGTGGACCGACTGCTGGACTCGCCCCATTACGGGGAACACATGGCCCGCGGATGGCTCGATCTCGCCCGCTACGCCGACTCGAACGGGTACCAGGTGGATCTCGCCCGCTCCATCTGGCCCTACCGCGAGTGGGTGATCCGGGCGTTCAACCGGAATCAGCCGTTCGACCAGTTCACCGTCGAGCAGCTTGCGGGGGACCTGCTGCCCAACGCCACGCTGGACCAGCGCATCGCCACGGGATTCAACCGCAACACCAAGGTCAATGACGAGGGGGGTGGCGATGAGGAGGAGTATCGCACCAAGGCGGTGAAGGACCGGGTCGCCACGGTGGGCACCACCTGGCTGGGCCTCACCCTGATGTGCGCCGAATGCCACACGCACAAGTACGATCCCATCAGCCACGACGAGTACTACCAGTTCTACGCCTTCTTCAACAACACCACCGACGCCGGAAACTACAACCTCGCCCCCCTGGTGGAGGTGCCGGCCCCCAACCCGTCCCGCACCCACCTTGAGCTCCGGGATCGCATCCTGGCCACCCAGACCGCCCTCGCGGCGGCCGAAGCCCGGCTCCCCCAGAAGCAGGCGGCCTGGGAGCAATCCCTGGAATCGGCAGGCACGGTGTGGCATCTGCTGACGCTGACCAACGTGGTGTCCACCGGCGGCTCGGGCTACACCAACCTTCCGGATGGATCGGTGCTCGGGGTCGGGCTGAATCCGATCTACGACACCATCACCTTCGAGGCCGCCACCGACCTGGAAGGCATCACGGCGGTGATGCTCGAAGTGCTGCCCGATCCGAGCCTGCCCAAGAACGGGCCCGGGCGCTGGGGCCAGACCGGCAACTTCATCCTGGACGAATTCGGGTTCAGCGCCGTGCCGCTCCACGGCACCGCCCCGGCGGTGACCAATCTCTTTTTCGCCGGCGCGGAGGCGGACTGGGAGCAGCAGTACTACCGCGCCGAACATGCGGTGGACCGCAACCCCAAGACCGGTTGGGCCATCGGACCGCGGTTCGGTGAACCCCATGTCCTGATCGCCTCTCTCAAGGATCCGGCGGGATTCCCCGGCGGCAGCCGCCTGGGCTTCCGCTTTGACCACTATCACGGCAACAGCCATGCCATCGGCCGGTTTCGGGTCTCCATCACCCGCGAGACGGATCCCGTGACCCGCTGGCCCGTCGCCCCCGAGGTGGCGTCAGCCCTGAAGGTGCCGGCCGGAGAGCGATCCGCGTCGCAACAGCAGCTTGTGGCCGCGGCCTATCGCCGGATCTCCCCCGAGCTGCGCTCCCTGGAACGCGAACTGTTCCGGCTCAACCAGCGCGAGGCCGAACTGGCCGCCCGCAAGTACACCACCCCGGTGCTGCAGGAGCGCCCGCAGCCCCGTGAAACCCATGTCCATGTGCGCGGCAACTTCCTTGAAAAGGGCAAGCCCGTGGGACCCGGAGTCCTCGCCATCCTTCCCCCGCTTCCTCCGGACCTGCCTCCCAACCGGCTCGCTCTGGCCCGGTGGATCGTGGACCCCGCCAATCCCCTGACCGCCCGGGTCACCGTGAACCGGTTCTGGGAGCGCCTCTTCGGCACCGGTCTGGTCAAGACCAGCGAGGATTTTGGACGCCAGGGCGAGGCGCCGTCGCATCCGGAGCTGCTCGACTTCCTGGCCTCGGAATTCCTCCGGAGCGGCTGGGACGTGAAGGCCATGCAGAAGCGCCTGGTGATGTCGGCAACCTATCGCCAGGACGCCGCCACCGATGCCACCCGCCAGGAAAAGGATTTCTACAACCGCCTGCTCTCCCACGGCCCCCGCTTCCGCATGGACGCCGAAATGATCCGGGACCAGGCGTTGGCCGTCAGCGGCCTGCTCACTCCGGACATTGGCGGGCCGAGCGTTTACCCGGTGCAGCTCCCCAATCTGTGGAAGGAGATCGGCCTCCTGCGTCCCGAGATTGGC
>JAFLEG010000414.1 GCA_017302195.1 Verrucomicrobiota bacterium | reverse complement strand
CCTCGAAGACGCATCTCCCGCCATCCGCCCACCCGCTGGCACGGTTCCACGTCGTCATCTCCCCGTTCGGGGTGATGCGGAGAAAACCCCGACCGGCTGAGGCGATCCAGAGGTTTTCCTGGTGATCCTCCCTCAGGCTCCACACCGCGTCCTCCAGGCCGTGCACGGTTCTGCGCGCCACCTCGCGGCCATTCCGAAGCTTGACCACACGGTTGCCCAGGAGCAGCCACAGCCCACCGTCGTGGGCGGGCGCGCAGGCATAGGGCTCGAAGGGCGGCTGGTCCGGAATCATCGGCATCCACCGATCCTTCTCCCAGCGGCCCGCGAACTTGCCCTGAACCACCCACCAATGCCCGTCCTCATCCGACCCGCCAATGTAACCGCGACCTGGCTCGCCGGGAGGCGTGGGCAGTTCCGAAAGGTTGGTGCCTGACAATTCCAGGATCTTCCCGTTGAAGGTCGTGATGAGAACGTCTCCCTGGGATCGGTCGGCAAACGACCGGACGCAGTCTCCCTCGGCGCCATCGGTCTGGGTCAACCGCCTCCACCCGGCTGCTTCCTTGACGGCCAACCCGCGGTAGGTGCCCACCAGCAGCCGCCCTGACCTGTCGGTGTGCAGATTTACAATGCCCGCGCTGGGCAGTTCCGGGGTGTTTTCAGGATTGAAGACCTTGAACTCGACTCCGTTGAAGCGCACCAGCCCGTTGAACGTGCCAAACCACAAATACCCGTCGGGTGTCTGGGTGATGGCAGAGGCGGAGTTTTCGGGCAGGCCATCCGCCGTCTCCCAGAATCGGACCAGATAGCCGGGATCGCCCGGGACCGTGTCGGCAGCCCGGGCCAGGATGTCCGCCACGAGTGCGAGCACGACAAGAGACAGCCAGGTCCATGCAGGGGTTTTCCCGCGGAATCCACATGCCTCGCGTGCGGGCCGCCACGCCCACATCCCGGCCGCAGCAAGCCACCGTGCGCTGGACGGCGACGAGTTCACCCCCCCCGGGCGGACGGTGAGGACGCGCCGCGAACCGAGGCATCGCGCGTGCAGTTCCCCTCTCCCGTCCGCGGCATGCCAGGCAGGTGCCTCCCCCCTGCTGACCGCCTGGCTGGGACTTGGATCGGGAGCCGTGGCGTTTGAGTTCTGCGGTGCTTCCACAGGCCCGGTTGAATGACACGGAAGGCCACTGCGGATCAATCCCGGCCATGCGGTGGCAGCTCGCGCAGGCCTGGAGAAAGACCTGGTGTCCGCGCTCGTCCCAGCACCCCCCGGATGGCGAGGCGACCAGGGGTTCGGCGGCGACCACCTCGAGCCGGAATCCGTCGGGCAGCCGGTAGGAAGCGGTGGTGGCCTCCGGAGCGAGCGGCCCGGGTGCGTCGCCCGGTTGCGGGATCTGGGCCAACACACCTCCGACCACCAGCAGCCCCGACAGGGCTATCGCCCGACACTGCCGATGGAAACAGATCCTGCGCATGAACCGGGACACCATGCCTGCAATCCGAGGGTGCGAAAGGGCATTGAGGAGTTGCGCCCCCCACCGCTCACCGGGACCCTTCACCAGCGGGTCGGGCACCGCCCGTACCTGGACCGACAATGCGCACAACCTTCCTCACACTCCTTCTTGCGGTGGTGGTGCCACTGGAGGCACTTGGAAAAGTCACCTACATCACCCTCCAGGAACTGGTGCAGGACAGCACATTCATCGTCGTCGCGAAGGTCGAGACCACTCACAAGCCTCTTTTCGGCAAGCGAACTGCAAAGGCCCTGGTCCTGGAAGTTTGGAAGGGCAAGCCGACCGAGCGGGTCGAGTTTCTCGCCTCCCCCACCTGGACCTGTGACATCTCGGAAGCAACGAAGGGGGAGACGGTGTTGCTTTTCCTGACCCAGGACGGCAAGACGCGGACCCATAGGATTGCTCATTCTGGCCGTGGGCGGATGCCTTTGCACACCGAGGGCGGCAGGAGTTACGTGGCGTTTTGGACAGAGGTCAGACTTCCGAAGGACACGCCAACCATCGCCGGTCCAGACCCTCGCATGGATTTTGTTCGTTCCGTTGACTTGGAAACGATTCGCGATCTCGTGAAGAGAACTCTGGCGACGACGGATAACGGGGAATGAGTTGGCGAAGAATTCACAAATGCGGCGAGGACCAACCCTGGAGTGCGTGGCTGTTGCCCGGTTCACAGACGAACGACGTGCACGCCACCAGCCCAGCATAGCCTCGCTGCTGGCGAACCGGCGGGACCTGACCGACCTCCTGCGATCGAAGGCGGAATTGGAACCCTGAGTCGCGAGATAGACCGCCCACGGGAAACCGTCCAAGGGGCCGACGCCCGTGGGGACAGGACATTGAACAACCCCTGAAACGCGACGGTCAGCGACGGGATCTGGCCGGACCCGACGTTGAATCGTTCCGTAAGTCAGTCAGTGGGCCCCCGCTCGCCGGACCGTCTTGCTCGCGTTCCTTGCGTTCTCGAAGCCGCACTGCCCGATGGATGGCCGGCAGAGTGCCCTGCAGGACGTGAGGATACAGGCAGTCCGTAATGGTCTCGATGCTGGCGTTCGGGATGAACTCAGCGTCTTCAGCGGACTCCCAGAGCCTCCGTTTGGCTTGTTCGTCCAGCCCCGCAATGTAACTGCGGACCTCGGACCCCACAGCCTTGTGCCAGGAAAACGCACCGTAGCGCCTCCCGTCGAGCAACTGCTCCACCACAGCGTCCCAAGCGGTGATCGTCACCCCGCGCTGATAAGGCCGCTGCCGCAGTCGCTGACAGATCACACGAGAGGCGGTTCGAAGTTCTGCAATCATGATGGCATTGGCAGCACCAAACCTCACCGATCGCCGCCGAAGGCGGTGGCTGGCGGCGAATCCAGCGCCCGACGAACTCAGAGGTCTGAGCCCGGAACACACAGCGGCGGTTCGAGTGGAGCGATTCTCTTGGAGGTCAGCATCGGAGAGATGCCACCTCCTTCAAGCAAATGATGTGGGAGGAAACGCTGAACGTCACCGCGACTTCCGAATTGCACCCGGCGTTGAGTGCGGGCGCCGGGGACAGGACATCTGTCGCTCCCGCCGCCGCAGCCTTACCCGGAAACCGCCGGAGTCGCCGATGGATGTCCTGTCCCTGCATGGCATCCCGCGCATCAGGCCTCCCAAGAAATCCCCGCCTTCCCGGATCACCGGGCGGGCACGAAATACAGGTCGAGAAAGGTGTTGGTGGGCATGCCGGCCGTGCCGCCGTCCGCACCGGGAGGCCCGAACACACGCAGCAACACCTCATCGGAGGACCCATATCCCGGGCGGAACTGGAACTCGTCCCCCTGGGACAGGGACTCGGTGACCAGGATGCGACGGCTGGTCCGCTCGATCAGGATCACCGTGCCATCCCGCGGTGCGTCATACTCGATGGCCACCCCTCCGCCGACCCATCGAGCGCCTCGGGGCAGCCCGTTGGACGCGCACCCGGCGGCCAGCAGCAGGAGGCTGCCTGCCAGCGCCCGGGCCAGGGTCCCGGCGGCCGGCAATCTGCGGGATGCCGGACCGGGCAGGGCCGGCATTCCGTCGAAAGGGACCGCGGAGATGCGGGAGAACCTGGGAACCTTCAGCATCGGAATCATGAAAAAGTATTGGAATGTCACGGACGCCGACGGAAGCCGGAACTTCCGTTCCTCCCCGGCGGTGGATAGGCTCGGGAGACGAAGGATGAGTCCCGACAGCTTCACTTCCCGAAGTCCGAATGTAAGCTGCGGGGGGATCCTCTGGATTTGTTGGGCCGTGGGCGCAGCAGCGATGCTAGGCTTCATCGGACTTGCAGGCTGGCTCTGGTGGGCATCCTGGAGCGACATCAGTAATCCGATCTTCCTGGGTGACGCCGGCACGCCCGACAACTCCAGGTACGGCAACTGGCTGCCCGACTTTTTTCCGTCGGAGGCCGCATCCATGACCCTCTATCGTCATACCGACTACTCCCTGAGTCTGATCCACTGCGCGCTGCCGGAGACCGCCATCCTTCGCGCGATGAAGCCCGGCGCTCCTCGAACCGCACCACGCAAGAGCGTCTGGCCACGCCGGCTCCTGTCGTTGGCGACAACCCATCACGGAACGGTCTACGTGGAGTCCCCCAGGTCTCTGGTCCAGGGTTGGTACGTTTGCCGAAGCAGCGTGCCCGGCCAGGTGATCCTCTGGCAGGAACTGGAACCTTGAGTTGAGCGGGCGCGGATTACGCAGCAGATCATGTCGCAGTGCTACGCCCCTTTCCCAGCGCCGGTGCAGTCGCTCCAGGACAGTTCGAAGCGGGCGAGGTATTTCCCCAGACGGTCCGCGTCGTTGGCGTGCTTGCGTCCCAGGCGGGACACGGAGAACAGCGTCCGGCCGGCTTCGGAAAGGCTGCGCGAGGCGCGGCAGACCCGGAGGACCCAGGCGAGCTGGACCTGGTCAAAGGGGTCCACGCGTGCGAGACGCTCCGATCCCAGGACCGATGCGAGCAGCGTGACGTCAGGATCCACGGAGTGCGGCGCCGCCCATGCAGCGCGAAGCCGCTCCAGTTCCTCCTCCAGCACCGGCAGGGTGATGCGCCCGCCCTCGGCCAGGGTGGCCATGCGGGTCACCGCGGCGTTGAGATCGCGGAAGTTCGCGTTCCATCGCGCTTCAGCGCTGTGCGCGAAGGCCAGAAACCGTTCCCGAACTTCGCGGCTCAGCGTCACCCGGGCGCCGTGCTTCCGCGCAAACTGATCCAGTTCGTAGTCGAGATTCGGGGCGATGTCCTCGGCACGATCCCTCAGTCCCGGCAGCCGGAAGGTCCACAGGTTCAACCGCGCCAGCAGATCCTCCCGGAAACGGCCTTCCCGCACCCGCTCCTGCAGGTCCCGGTTGGTGCCCGTGATGAGCAGGAACTCGCTGGCCACCTCCCGATCACCACCGAGGGGCAG
>JAFLEG010000413.1 GCA_017302195.1 Verrucomicrobiota bacterium | reverse complement strand
GCACTCCGGTGCGCCGCTCATAGTCGCGGGCCACCGCCTCGATCGGCGCCTTGAGTCCGGCGGCACAGTACACCAGCAGCGGGCGCCGGGGGCCGGCGGCTTCTCCGCCCGGTGCCGCGGATTCCGGACGCCACAGCAGGAGGAACGTCAGGACGCCGATGGCCGCCAGCGAGGCGCCGATGATCGTGCGTGCGGGATTCATTGCGTGGCGCGCAGGGCCTGACGAAACCGCGCCGCAAACTCTTCGATGTCGGCGGCGGTGTGTTCGCATGACAGGTAGAGCTTGGTGCCCATCGGATTCAGGAACACGCCCAGTCGCAGCAGTTCCAGCATCACCGCCCGGCCGCGCCGCCGGTCGCTGGCCAGCCAGGTTTTCTGGTCCACGACCGGCGTCGGTGAAAAGGCGACCTGGGCCAGCGGGCCGTCGCCCAGCACCTGTCCAGCCACCCCTTCAGACGCCAGCGCGTCCCCCAGCAGACGCCGGAGCAGGCGTCCCGCGGTGTGCAGGGCCGGATGGCATTGCGGGTCGCAGAAAATCTCCAAGGCGGCCAGTGCCGCGGCGCAGGACACCGGATTCCCACCGGTGGTCGAGGCCGACCATGCGTACCCGGGCCCCGGCAGGCGGTGCTCGTTGACCACCTCCATCAAGTCCGCGCGTCCGCCGTAGGCCCCGATCGGATACCCGCCCCCCAGCGCCTTGCCGTAGGCCACCAGGTCCGGTGTCACGCCGTAGTATTGCTGGGCGCCGCCCGGTGCCAGACGGAACCCGGTCACCACCTCGTCGAAGACCAGCACCATGCCCAGTCGGGCAGTCACGGCGCGGAGTCCGGACAGAAATTCCGGGGCCGGGGTGAGGCATCGGTGCAGCGGTTCCACGATCACCCCGGCGAGTTCGGCGGCATGGGATTCGAGGATCTGCGTGGTGGTGGCGAGGTCGTTGAAGGGCGCCACCAGCACATCGCGTTCGACCCACGCGGCGCCGGCACCCGAGGGATCCGAGGCGGGCATGCGGGACGGACGTCCGTTGAGCATGCTTGTCACGCCGACCGGATGCTGTCCGTGATACGCGCCCTCAAACTTAAGCACCTTGGCCCGACCGGTGGCGGCCTGGGCGACCCGCAGGCACAGCATCGTGGCCTCGGTTCCCGAGGCGACGAAGCGCACCCGTTCCAGGCAGGGCGAGAGCGACTGCAGGCGTTCGGCCAGTTCGACCGAGCGCCGGTTCACGGCGGCGAAATTGATGCCATCCCGTGCCTGGCGCCCCGCCGCCTCCACCACCTCCGGCCGCGCATGGCCCACCAGCGCGGAGCCCCACGCCATGGTGAAGTCCAGATACTCGCGTCCCCCGGTGTCCCACACCCGCGGACCCTTGCCGCGGGCGAGGATGGGCACCTGATCCTCGGGAATGCCGTACTCCCCGTTGGATCCAGCCGGAAACAGGGCCAGGGCACGCTGGCGGAATCCGGGGGGGGGCGCGAGGGACTCGGAAGGGGGACTTGCGGTCATGGAAGGCCGGTCGCCGGACCGGACGGCGCGAGCATGCGGAGGCCGGCTCCAGGCAACAAGGCGGTTTCACCGGCGATCCACGGACGATCACCGCCTTCGCGTGAAGGTGCGTTCGCCGACCCAGCGGGTGTTGTAGCGCTTGTGCAGGATGTCTGACGGGAAGGCCGGTCGCGCTTCGGCGCCATGGCGCTGGTCATCCATGCCACGCCACGGCAGCGGCTCAATGACATTGCCGTGCGCCACATGGTAGTCGGCGTCCTTGTCCCACCCGGTGGTCACCAGGAAGAACTCACGCACCAGGCCGGGGGCCTTCGCCGGCACCGCCGACTCCGCGAAGTGCAGCGTCAGTTCATCGCCGCCGGCAATGACCGCCAGGCCGTGGTCGTCGGCGGCGAGCAGTGCGTCCACCGGACCATACCGCGTCGCCCAGCCCGCCGGGGTTCTTTGCCAGGGTGGCTTCGAGTTCACCCGGGTGTAGTCGGGCGTCAGTGGATCCGTCCACGGACGCGCCTCAAACTCGCTGTAGCCCCTCCAGTGCAGATCGGATCCGGCGGGAGCCACGGCCACGCCCTCCAGGGGTGTGGATTCGGAGAACAGGGCAATCCGGTCCCAATGGATTTCAAAGGCCTGCACGAGGCGCAGCCGGCGCGTCTCCGCGGGCAGCCTGCCGGTGAGGTCCACCACGATGCCCTTGGTCTTGCCGGCGGGCGCCCCCACGGTGACATCCACCGGGACCCAGCCGGCGGCGGTCTCCGCCTGCAGGGTGGGGAACGGGAAGGGAAAGGCTGGATCGTGCGATGCCGCGATGTTGGCCATGCCGCCGCCAAAGCGGAGCCATCCGGTAAGCGCGAGCACCCGCGGTCCGCTCCCGGTCAGAGGGCCGAAATCCAGCGTGATCGCATGGGGCTCCGCCTGGCCGCGGTACTGGGGCGCACGCAGCCTCGGCGGGGAGACCCGCACGCCGTCGGCCGATTCCAGGGCGGCGGTGGCATCGGACGCCTCGCCGCCATCCACTGGGGCCACCGAGGCTGCTCGGAGCGGAATGCGACCGCCGAGCTGGACAAGGCCATGGGCGGGGAAGGGAGGTCCCGGGACCAGCTTGGAGGTGGAGAACACCTCGGTGCCGGCCGGATGGTCGGCGACCACCAGGCGGGCCGAATCCAGATAGAGGATTTCCCGCAGTTCCTCGGTGATCCGGACTTCATAGCGTCCCGCGCGCGGACGAAACTCGGTCTCGTCGCCAATGCGCACCCATTCGTCCGGATCCGCCGCGATGTAGCGTCCGGGCGCCACCGGGAGTCCGATGGGCGCGGCGCCCAGCAGGTCGGTGATGAAGCGGAATCGGGTGCCGTCCCAGGCGTACAGGTAGGGACACGATCCGGTGGGCAGCACCAGCTCGAACACCGTCAGGGGCTGCTGGCACTCGGTGGTGACCTCGGTGGTGTCGAGGCGGGTGTCGAACCAGCGGGTGCTGACCAGGTCCAACTGCCGATTTTTTCCGACCCCGATCTCCACGGGAAGCTGCTGCACCGTGCGCAGGGTGCGCCAATTGCCGGAGGCGACCTCGACCTTGATGCCCAGGGCGCTGGCATTGGAGCGGTTGCCCAGAAGCCGGAGCTTGAGCAGCGCGTTGGCGCTGCCGCCATCGTTGCGCAGGAACTTCAGGCCCTCGCCGGCGATGTCCACGATCCAGTCGAGATCGCAGTCGGAATCAAAGTCCGCCGCGGCGAGGTCGCGGACGGAGCGGTCGCGGAACCCGGACAACCCCAAAGCCTCGGTTGTTTCCTCGAAGCCCGCGCTTCCCCGGTTGCGCCAGACCTGCAGTCCGTCGTCACCCCAGGCAACGACGTCCAGCCATCCGTCATTGTCGTAATCCAGCGCGCGCACCCGTTCCAGACGGTTGCCGCGTGCGGCCAGACGGCGGGGTTCCCGCAGCCCGCCGAACCTCAGTTCGACCGCGCCCGGAGTCACCAGGGCGACGTCCGTGCGCAGATCATTGTTGAAGTCGCCGGTGCCCAACCCCCGCGCCACCGGCCAGTCCGCCGGCTGGCTGGTGGCGCTGAGGCCGCCGCCGCGCTGGTTGAGCAGGACGTAGGGAGGCAAGTTGCTGCGCGTCAGCAGCACGTCGGGCAGATCGTCGTTGTTGAGGTCATCCACGGTGATCTGGGTCACCGCGGTGACCGCCAGCGGATCCGGTTCCCCGGCGGGCGCACGCCGCTCCCGGAACACGCCGGTGCCCAGGTTGGTGAAGCCGCGGAGGCGTCCCTCGGGATCGGCCAGCAGCAGCCCGAGCTTCCCCGTGAAATCCAGGTCGGCCAGCGCGGCGGCGCGCCCCGCGGCCTTGGCCTGACGCAGCCCCGAGAAGGCGGTCACGTCGTTGAAATTCCCGTTGGTGGCAAAGCGCAGGATCGAAAGCCCCTCCGGGGTGACGACCAGAGCGTCTTCGTAACGGTCGTTCTGGAGGTCGCCGATGAGGACCTGGCCGACATTGGTTGCGCCGGGCACCGCCACGGGCTCGCCCAAGGGGGCGAAGACGCCGTTGGAGTTCAGGAAGACACGCACGCCGTCAGCACCAGAAAGAAACAGGTCGTTGGCGCCGCGCCGGTTGATGTCGAGCAGGGCGATCGGGCCGTGCAGCCCGGTGCCGCCGCCGGCGAAGGCCCGGGCCGTATCGTCGGCGAAGATCACCGGCACCCCGCGGCGCTCCGGCTGTTCCAGGGAGAAGGGCGCCCGGATGGCGGTGTACTTGCTGCGCTCGTAGAGGGAGGGGTTGTCGGCATTGCCCACCTTGCCGGCGTTGATGCGCTGATGTTCCGCGAGGGCGGCCTGCGCCTCGTCTCGCTGGCCAAGGCGCAGCAGTGCCTGCGAGAGCAGGTAGTTGGCGGCCGGATGGTTGGTGTCGAACTGCAGCACCTCGCGGAACTGTCCGGCGGCGTCCTCAAAGCGGTTCCATCCGAGGAAGGCGCGCCCGAGCTGGAAGCTCACCGGATTCTCCGTCGGATCGGCCGCCTTGGCCTCGGTCAGCACCTGCACCGCGTTGGAGTGCTGGTTCTGACGCAGCAGCGCGCAGCCCAGCACGTAGAGGGCCGCCGCGTTACCTGGTTCGTAGCGCAGCGCCTCCGCCGCCTCGGTGGCAGCCGGAATGGGCTGGTTGTTGAGCAGATAGGCATTGGCGAGATTGAGCCGCGCATCCGGATTGGCCGGGTTCATGACCAGACCGCGCTGGAAGGCCTCGATGGCCTTGGCCGGCTCGCCCCGCTCGTAGAGCGTCTTGCCGGTGGTCATGGTGGCCGCGAAGGCGGCATCCGGACTCCCGCCATCCGCACCGCCCCCGGCGCGTCCCGACCCCCACCAGGCAGCCAAGGCGATCACCGCCACCAGAATCAGGATGCCGGCCACATACAGCACGCCACCGCCGCCGCCCTTT
>JAFLEG010000412.1:3572-4948 GCA_017302195.1 Verrucomicrobiota bacterium | reverse complement strand
TGGGCATTGCCGGTGGCGATGAAGCAGCGGATCACGAATCCAGGGTCCGGATCCGGGGAGGCGAAACCAAGGGGAAAGTCCCGGGTCCCCCCGGAAGCAGATTCACCGTCGCGACCGCAGACCTGGATCCCCAAGCGGGGAGGGCCGCGCATCGCCATTGAAAATGTCCCTCGGTGTGCCCAGGGTGGCATCCAGAATTCGGATCCACTCCTCTTCCCCCTGCGACGAGGGTGCCCTCCCGCGTTCCCACCTCTCCATGAAATCCAAATCACCGATCACGCTCCTCCTGCTGGCCCTCGGGCTGGCCTGCCTCGGGGCGGGCGCGCACGCGCAGCAGAAGAAGCCCAACATCCTTGTCCTGTGGGGTGACGACATCGGCACCTGGAACATCAGCCACAACAACCGGGGCATGATGGGTTACCGGACGCCGAACATTGACCGCATCGCCCGGGAGGGCGTCGGCTTCACCGATTACTACGCCCAGCAGAGCTGCACGGCGGGACGCGCGGCCTTCATCAGCGGCTCCGCGCCGGTGCGCTCGGGCATGACCAAGGTCGGCATGCCGGGCGCGGCGGAGGGCTGGCAGAAGACCGATGTGACCATGGCCACCGTCCTGAAGGGCCAGGGGTACGCCACGGGTCAGTTTGGCAAGAACCACCAGGGGGACCGCGACGAACACCTGCCCACGATGCACGGGTTCGACGAGTTCCTCGGCAGCCTCTATCACCTCAACGCCGAGGAGGAGCCGGAGAACCGCGACTACCCGCGGGACATGAAGCTGGCCAACGGCAAGACCTTCCTCCAGCAGTTCGGGCCGCGCGGGGTGCTCAAGACGAAGGCGGATGGGAAGGGGGGGCAGACCATCGAGAATCTCGGGCCGCTGACCAAGAAGCGGATGGAGACCATTGACGACGAGTCCGTGGCCGCGGCGAAGGACTTCATCACGCGTCAGGCGAAGGCCGGAACCCCCTTCTTCTGCTGGTGGAACGGCACCCGGATGCACTTCCGCACCCATGTGAAGGCGGAGCACATCGGCCTGTCCGGACAGGATGAGTACTCCGACGGCATGGTGGAGCACGACCTGCACGTCGGCGAACTGCTCAAGCTGATTGATGACCTCGGCCTTGCCGACAACACCATCGTCCAGTACTCGACCGACAACGGGCCGCACTACAACACCTGGCCGGACGCCGGCACCACGCCGTTCCGGGGCGAGAAGAACTCCAACTGGGAGGGCGCCTTCCGCGTGCCGTGCTTCATCAAATGGCCGGGTCATTTCCCGCCCGGAACCACCCTGAACGGCATCGTGTCGCATGAGGACTGGCTGCCCACCTTTGCCGCCGCCGCCGGCGCGCCCGACATCAAGGAACGGCTGC
>JAFLEG010000412.1:0-3532 GCA_017302195.1 Verrucomicrobiota bacterium | reverse complement strand
ATCGATGGCTACAACCTGCTCGACTACCTCAGCGGCAAGGTGAAGGACTCGCCGCGCCGGCAGTTCATCTATCTGAACGACGGCGCCGAGGTGGTGGCGATCCGCGTGGATGACTGGAAGGCGACGTACCTGGAGAATCGCGCGCATCAACTGAACGTGTGGCGCGAACCGTTCGTCCACCTGCGCCTGCCGCTGCTCTGCAACCTGCGCCGCGATCCGTTCGAGAAGTCGCAGCACAACTCGAACACCTATCACGACTGGATGATTGACCGCGCCTTCGTGCTGATCCCGCTGCAGGCGGTGGCCAGCCAGTTTCTCATGACCCTGAAGGAGTTTCCGCCCAGTCAGAAACCGGGCGACTGGAGCCTGGATTCGCTGGAGAAGCAGATCAAGGCCATGACCACCGCCGGGGAGTAGGCGGCTCCCCTCCATGCCTGGCGGGGTGAGGCTCCGGTACGCCGTAAGCGTGTGGGGTCAGCCCCCCATCGTCTCCGATGGAACGGACGGCCCGGCTGGAGGCCCTCCAGCGCACCCGTTCACGGCGCGACGTCCGAGAAGTCCAGGCGTCCGTCCGAGACCGGCGTGTTCCATTTCTTCCCGGTGTTGGGAATCGAGTTGCCCTCGAACACGCCGTAGAACTGGCCCCAGATCATCTGACTGGGCTTGGAGCCGCCGGAGTGGCCGTCCACATAGACGCTGTTGACCCGCTGGTTGTGCTTCCGCCACTGGGACTGGAAGCGGTAGTTCTGGTTGCCCTTGGCCGACTTCTGATCGGGGAAGGAACCGTTGGCCCAGTAGCCATCGAGCCACGCGGCGTCCGCCTTTTCGTTGCCAATGCCGCCACCGATCTCGGCGGGATTGTCACTGCCGTTGACCTCGGTCACGGCCACCACCTCGGTCGGCCGGGCCACGGACGTCGAGCGGAAGGACCGGGTCTGCTGTCCGCCGTCGCCGCCAAACACCCCGAGGTAGTTGAATCCGTAGGACAGGAAGCCGGTGATCGAGGGATCGAAGGAGCCGGACTCGGTCTTGTAGGTCAGTCCGCGGCGCTTCTTGGGGCAGACCCAGACCCGTGGCGCTCCGGTGTAATTGGACAACGTGCTGGCGGGGGTGCGCTGCCATTCACCGCCGCAGTTGCGTCCGCGGATGTTCCGGTAGGGACCCACGGCCCACCATTGGTTCGGGAACACCTCCCGGTTCTCGTCGGCATACATCAGGATCGCCAGGCCGATCTGCTTGGTGTTGCTGAGGCAGGCGGCGGACTGGCCCTTGTCCTTGGCCTTGGCCAGGGCTGGCAGCAGCATGCCGGCCAGGATCGCAATGATGGCAATCACCACCAGCAGTTCGATCAGGGTAAAGCCGGACCGGAACAGGGTACGGCTGCGCGCAGGGGTCGTTTTCACGGGGTGGCTGGAGGCTGTCATTGGCGGTCCGCCCCGGGCAAGGAGGAAGGAGGAAGGAGGAGGGATGAGGGATGAGGGATGAAGTGAAGGCCGTAGGAGACGAGGTGACTCTGACTGCCTCGGCTTTTCTGAACACTGAACACTTGAAACTGAAAACTCCCCCCTGCGTGCGGCTCTCGCCCAATGCGCAGGCCTCTCCATTGCCTTGGGAAAGTTTGAGCCTCCTCACGTTGGCTCCGACCCGCGGTGGGTGTGGGTCGCACTGCTCCGCCAAAGTCCCGATGACATGGCGAAGGAATCCCCTCACGCTTCCGGGGTGAACCACCGCGTCCAGTCCAGCACCTGGGACCGCCTGCGCCATCTCGTTCCGTTTGGCTTGGGCGAGACCAAGCCGAAGCATTTCCGGGACATGCTCCGGATCGCCTGGCGCAACCGGGACAATCCGCTGTACGCGTGGAAGGTCCTCAGCCGCGGGGTCTGCGACGGCTGTGCGCTGGGGGTGGCGGGGTTCCATGACTGGACGATTGACGGGGTGCACCTGTGCATGACCCGGCTGAATCTGCTCCGGCTGAACACCATGCCGGCGTTCGATCCGGCGCTGCTTGCCGACCTCGCGGTGCTGCAGTCCCGGCTGGCCCGGGACAGCCGTCCGGTCCCCGGACGCACCCGCCCCGCCGGCGCCGGGGACGGGACGCCGGAATGGGACAACGCCCAGTTGCGCGAGTTGGGCCGGTTGGGGCATCCCATGCTTCGGCGGCGGGGGGACCCGGGATTCCGGCGCATTTCCTGGACGGAGGCCAACGCACTGCTGGGCAGTCGTCTGCGGAACACCGCGCCGGAGCGGATGGCCTTCTTCGTCACCGCCCGCGGGGTGACCAACGAGGTGTATTATGTCGCCCAGAAGGTGGCTCGGTTCCTGGGAACCAACCACGTGGACAATGCCGCCCGCCTCTGCCATGCGCCCAGCACCGGAGCGATGAAGCACGCGCTGGGCTACGCCGCGAGCACCTGCAGCTACTCGGACTGGTATGGCACCGACCTGATCGTGTTCTTCGGATCCAATCCGGCCAACGACCAGCCGGTCACCACCAAGTACCTGCACGAGGCGCGGGCTCAGGGGACCCGGGTGGTGATGGTCAACCCCTACCTGGAGCCCGGCATGAAGCGCTACTGGGTGCCGAGTTCCACCAAGAGCGCGCTGTTCGGCACCGGCCTGGCGGACTGGTGGTTTCCCGTCGCCCAGGGCGGGGACATCGCCTTCCTCTACGGGGTGCTCAAGGTGCTGATCGCCACCGGAGGCATTGCGGACTCCTTTGTGCGAGAGCACACCGAGGGCTGGGAGGCGATGCGCGCGGCCTGCGACGGACTGGGGTTTGAGGAGTTGGAGGCCGCGGCCGGACTCCCCCGTGCGGCGATGGAGGAATTCGCCGGGCTGCTGCGCGATGCACGCAATGCGGTGCTGGTGTGGAGCATGGGCATCACCCAGCACGAGGCCGGCGGGGACGGTGTTTCCATGGTCCTGAACCTGGGTCTGGCGCGCGGGTACGTGGGGCGTCCGAAGACCGGTCTCATGCCCATCCGCGGCCACAGCTCGGTGCAGGGCGGCGCCGAGATGGGCTGCTACTCCACGGCGCTTCCCGGCGGCAAGCCCATCACCCCCGAGACCTGCGCGGGACTGGCGTCGGAGTACGGGTTCCCAATTCCCGGCTGGGCGGGGCTGTCGGCGGTGGACATGGTCGAGGCCTGCGACCGCGGGGCATTGGATGTCTTCTATTGCGTGGGCGGGAACTTCCTCCGGACCCTGCCCGAGCCGGCGGCGGTGGCGCGGGCGTTGTCCCGTGTGCCCTTCCGCGTGCATCAGGACATCGTGCTCACCGACCAGATGTTCCTGGAACCGGGCGAGGAGGTGCTGCTGCTGCCCGCAAAGACGCGGTACGAGCAGGATGGGGGCGGCATTGAGACCACCACCGAGCGACGCGTCGCCTTCACCCCGGAGATTCCCCGCGAGGTCGGCGAGGCGCGGGCGGAATGGCGGATCCTCCGCGATGCGGCGGCGGCGGCCTGGCCGGACCGGGCGGGATTGCTCGGCTGTGATTCCGGTCCAGCCATCCGGGAGGAGATCGCCCGGG
>JAFLEG010000411.1 GCA_017302195.1 Verrucomicrobiota bacterium | reverse complement strand
CGGTCTCGGACACCGTCACGATCTCCTTCCGGGCCTCGACCACGCCGTCATCGGCGCCCGCCGCATCCTCCAGTTCCTGACGGGCAAAGAACTCCGCGAAGTCCACGATCACCGAGAGCGTGGTGGGGATGTCCACCACGATGGCCGCCTTGCGGGACGGGCACAGCACCACCTTCGCCAGGATGGGGCGTGGCCGTCCCGGGACCGCGATCTCCACATCCGCCAGTTCGAAGGAGCTGTCCGGACCTCGGCCCAGGGTGCCCAGCAGCGCCGTGTGCCGGGCGGGATCAAAGTCCTCGGCCGCCTGCGGGATGCCGATGAGCATCCCGACCAGCCGGCAGCCGCCCATGGAATCCAGCTTCGCATGGACCGTGTGCGACGGATCCCGCAGGGCACCGACCAGGGGACGGAGGAAGTTGAAGTAGTATCCGGTCGCGAGGCCGCGGGAGAGGCTGTAGGTGTCGGTCTGCGCCCGGGCGCTGTCCACGCGGCGGAAGATGAGGATGGCCGCGAGGAGGAAGGCGCCGGTGCCGGCGAGGATGCCGGCCAGTGGCTCCAGCCAGTTCAGCTCCCGGTTTGGCCATCCGGTGACCGCGTGGCCGAGCCAGAGTGCGGTGACGAGGAACGACAGCAGGATGAAGACGGCGCCCACCGGTGGCCAGGCCCGCAGGATGATCTTCCACCGTGTTTTCGGATCCACGTTCATGGCGCAAGGGAATCAGCCCTGACGATCCTGGCAAGGCGGAGGCACAGGCGGGCTTTGCAGAAACCGCCGGCTCCCGCCGTATTAGTCGGGTCCGCGGAACCGGGCAGTGCCGCCGCCCGTGCTGACCGAGCAACCGCAGGGGCTCACGCTGGCCCGGGGCGCCCCAACGGAGTTTCGGGTGCGGGCGAGGGGACCGGATTCGCTCGCGGAACGCGCCGATCGAGAAGCGTTCCGCCGGCTGTTTCCCCGAGCTGCGCCGAAGCTCGCGTCGCTTCCTGCGGTCAACGATCCGTCCGGAACGGCGCCACCGGGAGGCCCTCGGCGCTGAACAGGTTCGGCATGGAGGTGTTGTTGAAGCCGAACCGCACGGCCTTGGGCTCGGCCACCGTTGGGGCGGAGACCACCACCGTCGCCCCTTCAATCACCGCCGTGGCCGGCACGAACCGTCCGTCGTCTCCAGCGATCGTGAACTCGGTGGGCGGCCCTCCCCGGGAGACCAGACCGGTGGGCAGCGCATCGAACTGGATGCGGATGCGTCCGGTCTCGACGGCATGCGACCGGTAGCGCGGGCTGCGGGGCTGGAGTCCGGCCACCCCGTAGATGTCTGCCAGGGCCAAGTCCGCCAGCCGCAGGGCGACCTCCCGCTTCTGCTGGGGATGGATGTCCTTCACATTGTCCACCAGGTCGGTGGTCACGACCATGCCCGTGCCCGGAAGCATCGCGACCTCCGCCTGGGCTTCCCGGAGAAATGCCGCGCGGAGGTGGTCGTCCCCGTAGGTGAACGGAGCAATCTGGACGAAGTAAAAGGGCAGGTCGGCCTGCCAGGCCTCGCGCCAGGCGCCGATCATCGTGCGGAACAGCCGGCGATAGGTCCCGTGCGTGTTCACATTGCTCTCCCCCTGGTACCACAGGAACCCCGCCACACGGAACGGGGTGAGCGGATGGATCATGGCATTGTAGGTGAGTCCGGGCTCATGGGGCCACCACGCCGCGGGTTTCAGTTCGGCCGCGGCCGCCTTCAGTTCGGGATCGGATTCCACGAGGCTGCGCGGGGTCCACACCTCCGCGGGGGTGCCGCCCCAACTGGCGTTGATCAGTCCGACCGGGACACCCAGGCGCTCGTTGAGGCGCTTCCCGAAGAAGTAGCCGATCGCGCTGAAGCGGCGCATGGCCTCGGGAGAGCAGACCACCCAGTTCGCGGCGAGGTCCTCCTGTGGGTAGGCCGCCGTGGATTTGGGCACGTGAAACAGCCGGAGCTGGGAATGGGTCGCCTGCGGCATCTCCTCCAGGGACTGCTTCAACCCATGCTCCCCCGACCACTCCATGTTGCTCTGCCCGCTGCAGAGCCACACCTCGCCCACCAGCACGTCCTCCAGCACGATCGTGTTGCCGGCCTGGATGCGGATGGTGTGCGGGCCGCCGGCGGCCGGCGTGGGAATGCCCACCGACCAACGGGCGCCGTTGGACGCGTTGGTGACGTAGCTGTTGGTGGACCAGCTCGCCGTGATCGTCACCTTCTCCGCCGGGGCGGCCCAGCCCCAGAACATCGCCGTGCTGCGCTGCTGCAGGACCATGTGCGAATCCAGAACCGCCGGCAGACGAACGTCAGCACGCAGGGAAACGGGTGGGAGCGTCCAGAGGGCCAGCAGCGCGAAACACAGGCGTTTCATGGAGGTCACGGTTTGAAAGGCTTCCCGAAATGGCGGGGGAAGGGAACTCCCGTGTTGTGCCGGACTCGTGGAGGGTATGCAGCCTTTCGTGGAGGCGTTGATTGGCGAGGGACGGTCGGTGGGGACGATCCGCCGGCACTTGAACAACCTGTGGCTGCTGGGAGGCGAGATCATCTCCCGGTCCCAGCACGACCGGGCACTGCGCCGACTGGGTGGGCGGGAACTGCTGCTGAAGTTTGTGGATTCCGAGGGAGGCCCGTTGTCGCGCCATCTGACGACCGAGGCCGAGCAACGTGGGTTCGATGGAATGTGTCGAAAGTTGAACCGATTCCTTTCGGGGGAAGAACCGGATGGCGGCAATCCGGTGGGTTCCACGGACTGAGGTGGACAGGCCCGGTCAGGGTGTGCCGGCCGGCTTCCAGCCCTTGGCCCTCGCCACGGTGAAGGCGATGGCGGCCTCGGTGTCGGCGATCAGCTCCGGGAGGGTCCGGATCTGGCCGGGCATTCCAGCCGTCTTGCGCAGCGTGTCGAACCGGGCGTTGGCGATGTCCTGGGTATCGGCGGCATCCTGAAGTCCGATCTGCCCATCGAGCCGCGCCGGACCGCCGTCGGGTCCCTGGCCGGTGCGGCATTCGGTGATTTCACCCAGGAGGACCAGTTCGTTGTCCTGACCCGCCGGGGTGCCGATGCGGACCTGTGCAAACACCTGGCCGAAGTCGCTCCGCAGCCTCCGGGCTATTCCCTCCGCCATCTGCGCGCCGAGCTGGGGATCCACGACCACACCGGGACCTGCCTGGAGTGGCATCACGGTGACCACGCTGTATGCCGAAATCCCGGGCCAGGCGGATCCATCGAACGTCATCGGTTGGATCCCCTTGGAGGAGCATCCGCCAAGGATTCCGATGGCCAGCACTCCGCCAACCACCAACGGCCACCACCGCATGCGTTTCATTCCGCGGAAGGGTCCGGCAAATGGCCGCCGAGTGAAGCCAAAATCCACGCGGTCTGGGTGTGGTCGTGCACTTACAAGTTGCTGGTGGCGTTTCCAGCATGCGGGCTTCAAGGAAGGAGAGGCGCACACAGAGGCCACAGAGGGAAGACCGTTGGAGTGGACGAGCATTGCGAGTTCCTCCTTGTGACCCCAAAGCGAGGTGTGGACCGTCACCGGAGTGACACCGCCTCGTTTCGATCCCGCGTCGGGGGATTCTCCCGGGCCCCGTCCGGAGGGTCCGGACCCGGCAGCGGACTTCCTGGGGTCCTGTCCTATAGATCGGCGCGACGCGTTTCAACGGCTTGCGGCGTGTCTCGGTTCAGGGCTCTGGATGCTGGCATCGTGCAGCTCACCTCCGACTGGGGCTGGCCCTTCCCAGGGTGCTGCGTCGTCCAATGTCCGTGGCATTCCGGATCCTTATGCCGAGCAATTGCGGCAGGAGTTGGCCCGATTGGAGACCCGGGATTATTCGCAGGAGGGGATTCCCATGTTCCTGGCCTGTGAAAACCTTGCCGCCTCCGGTGGTGCCGGATCCCGGAACACCGCGCCGCGCCCTGCCAATGCCGCCCTGGCCGCGGAGTTCGAGCGGTATGTCGTCCTGGTGCCGAAGTTCCGCCCCTTCGCCAGCGAGCACGACGTGGCCAAGCTGGTCGAGTTGCTGGCCGCGCAGGATGTCGCCGGGAAGCCCGCTCCGGTCGCCCACGGCCCGCGGCCCGGCGCCGGTGAGGTGGGATTCTGACGCGCCATGAATCCCCGGTCCTTCCAGGAACGCGCCGCCGAAGTGGGCAACCTGCTGGCCACGCGGCCGCTGGTCCGGACGGTCAATTTCCACAACACCCCGCGTGCCCGTGCCTCGGAGTACGAGCGTCAGGTGGCGCAGTTCGCCCGGCAGTTTTCGCCGGTCGGCGAGGACGACCTGGACCGGTATCTGCAAACCGGCCACTGGCACCGGCCCAAGCCCGGCCTGATCGTGGCCCTCTACGAGGGCTACCGGAATCATTACGACGTCATGGTCCCGATCCTGGAGCGTCATGGCCTGGTTGCCTGGTTCTTTGTGATCACCGGATTCGTCAACGCGCCGGTGTCGGGACAGTGGGCGTTTGCCGAGCAGCACGACATCACCCCGATTCCGGAAGAGTATCCGGACGGCCGGATCGCCCTGAGCTGGCAGGAACTGCGGGCGCTGGACGGCCGGCACGTCCTCGCCAGCCATGCCCGGACCCACACGCGCTTGTCCTCACTGGATGCGGCGGCCATGGAGGGGGAGGTGATCGGATCCCAGCAGGACTTCGAGGCGGGGCTGGGACGTCCGGTCCGGTCCTTCGTCTCCTACGCCGGCCCGGCCTACGGCGAGTTTGCCCCGGCCGACCGGCTGGTGGACCGGGCCGGATACCAGTTCGTGTTCTCCAACTACCGGATCCAGCGGTTGCGGTAGTGGCGGTGTGCTGTTCGGGCCTGAGCTGCCAGTTTCCAACCCGATGGAGACATCAAGTCAGTAGGGCGAGACTTCCCGTGCACCGGCCCGTGTGGAGTGCGGGCGGCGGAGCGCAGCGGAGACGCCGCTTTGCCGCGGCGCGCAACCAGGAACCGGCCGTTGATTC
>JAFLEG010000410.1 GCA_017302195.1 Verrucomicrobiota bacterium | reverse complement strand
GGACGAGCGTGTTGGTTCCGGTCAGGCGGACGGCTTTCATGAAATGCCCGTGAATGAGACGGGCCGGAGACCCCCGGCGCAAGCGCGGTGTTCGTGCCGGCGCTTCCCGAGGTCCGAAGGCTCGTCCACCGCGGCACGGATGAATGGGACCTGCCGGCGGAAGGATCCGCCCGCCGCCTCACGCCCGGTTCTTCCAGAACAGGTCCTGCCAGCGCTTCTGCTTCTCTCCGGCTTCCCGGAGGAACGGCGCCAGGGCGCCCCAGCGCAGCATGCATCCGTTGATCCAGCGCCACGGTTGGCGGAGCGGGCGGGCAAAATCCACGAACAGCACCACCCGGAAGCCCTCGGTGTCGTTCCAGACCTCATGGTTGAAGGTGTCGTCGAAGATGAACGCCTCGCCCTCCCGCCAGGAGTAGAAGTCGTTGCCGACCCGGATTTTCACCCGCTCGCGCGGCTGTGGGACCATCAGGCCGACATGCAGGCGCAGGATGCCGTTCCACGCACCGCGGTGCGCCGGGATGTGTTTGCCCGGCGACAGGATGCTGAAAAAGGCGGTGGTCATCCCGGGGATCTTGCCCAGCAGGCGGACGGTCTCCGGACACCGCTTCGCGTTTTCCGTGCAGTCCATCCCGATGCCGGCGAGGAAGTAGGTCTTCCAGTTGTTGTCGGACTGGATCGCACCCACCTCCTTGAGGATGTCCTGAAAGCTGGGCATCTGGTCCCGGAACACCATCACGGCATCCAGTTCCTTCCGGATCAGCGTCCACTCCTTCTCAATTTCCGCGGCCCAGGGGAAATCGCGGGTGTCGTAGATGTGCGGATCCCCCAGCGGCGAGGCGCCGGCCACCCGGGCCTCCATCCACTGCTGAAAGCCGATGCCCAGGCGCTGCATCCAGTTGCGGTCGGACTTGAGAGTGTGGCGCCGGTGGCGGAGATCCTCGGCGGGAGCGGCAGGGGATGGCAGCGAAGCGGTGGTCATGTGCACCACGCGGGTGGGCCAATGAAGGAATGCCACCCACGCGTTCCGTGAGCCTAACAAAGACGGGCCCCCGCAAACAAGTGCCCGGGCGCCCCGGACTGCGGTGGCGGCGCCGGGGGGGCGGAGTCAGAAGACGAGGAATCCGGCGGGGACGCCGGATTCGGCACGCGAGACGCGCATGGTCCCCAAGGGGAGCACACGCGTCCCGCGTGTCGTCCTGGGCGTCCCGCCCGGGACTGCGTGGACGGTTCTCCTTCCAGCGCCCAGGTGAGCAATGAACACCCCGCTTGCGACCGGTGCGCCGCGGCAAAGCGGCGTCTCCGCCTGCGCTCCTGCCTTCGCCCTGCTTCGGCAGGGTAAGCCTGCCTCTGTCCGGCTACGGCAGGGCAAGTCGCCGCCCGCACTCCAGGGTCAGAGCCGATTCAGGGCGCTGAGCACCGCCTGGATTGAGGCCAACTCGATGTGGGTGTCCACACCGACACCCCAGCGTTTGCGTCCGTCAGCCCCCTGGACCTGGATGTAGGCGATGGCGCTGGCCTCCTCGCCGGTTTCCAGGGCGTGCTGGCGGAAGTCGGCCACTTCGAACTTCGGAACTCCCGCCCCGGCCAGGGCGTGGACGAAGGCGGCTATCGGTCCGTTGCCGCGTCCGGTGAGGGACAGTTCCTGGCCGTCGCGGACCACCGTGCAGCGGCAGTCAAAGACGCCATCCACGCCATCGGCATGGAAATGCACCAGCCGCCACGGGGTGGTGCGCTCCACGTACTCCTTCCAGAACATGTCCCGCAGTTCCTCCGCCGACACCTCGCGGCCCAGGGCGTCCACCAGGTCGTTGGCGATGGGACCGAACTCGCGCTGCAGGTCCTTGGGCAGCTCGATGCGGAACTTGTCCTCCAGCAGGAAGGCGACACCGCCCTTGCCGGACTGGCTGTTCACCCGGATGACCTCGCTGTACTCGCGGCCGATGTCGGCGGGATCAATGGTGAGGTACGGGACGTCCCAGTGGGTGCGCCCGCCCGAGGCCCATTCGGCCAGACCCTTCTTGATGGCATCCTGATGGGAGCCGCTGAAGGCGGTGAAGACCAGTTCCCCGGCGTAGGGGTGCCTCGGGGGAACCCCCATCCCGGTGCAGCGGGTGTAAATGCGCCGGATACCATCCAGGTCGGAGAGGTTCAGTCCGGGATGGATTCCGTGCATGTAGAGGTTCAGGGCGACGGTGACCAGGTCCAGGTTGCCGGTGCGCTCGCCGTTGCCGAACAGGCAGCCCTCGACACGGTCTGCGCCCGCCAGCAGGCCCAACTCGGTCGCCGCGACGCCGGTGCCGCGGTCATTGTGGGTGTGCAGGCTAACGATCAGGGCCTCGCGGTCGCGGAGGTTGCGGCACATCCACTCGATCTGGTCCGCATACACATTGGGCATCGCCACCTCCACGGTGTCGGGCAGGTTGAGGATCATCCGGCGCTCCGGGGTCGGACGCCACACGTCCATCACCGCCTCGGAGATCTCCCGGGCGAACTCGACCTCGGTGGCGCTGAAGCTCTCCGGCGAATACTGCAGCCGCACGTCCGTTCCCGGCAGCCGGTGCAGCCGCTCCTGGATCCAGCGCGCGCCCTGGACCGCGATGGCCTTGATCTCCTCCCGGGACTTGCCGAAGACCACCCGGCGCTGCGCCGGGGACGTCGAGTTGTAGAGGTGGATGATGACCCGGCGGGCGCCGGCCAGCGACTGGAAGGTCCGCTCGATCAGGTCCTCGCGGGCCTGCACCAGGACCTGGACCGTGACGTTGTCGGGGATGTGTCCCTTCTCGATCAGCAGCCGGTTGAAGGCGAACTCGGTGTTGGAGGCGGAAGGAAATCCGACCTCGATCTCCTGGAATCCGCACCGCACCAGCGCCTGGAAGAGCTCCAGCTTCTGGGCCACGTTCATCGGCACGGCGAGCGCCTGATTGCCATCGCGCAGGTCCACGCTGCACCAGGAGGGCGCGTGGGTGAGGGTGCGGCCGGGCCAGCGCCGGTCGGACAGCGGGACCGGCGGAAACGGACGATACTTTTGGGACGGATCAGTCTGCATGTGGGAGGTTTTCCAGGGGTGGAGGGCCCTCAACGGACCCGCGACCGGCGCCGGGGCAAATGAAAAACCCCATCGCCGGGACGCGGCGATGGGGCGGAAAAATGATGCCTTCGGACATCACGCGACCCCAAGCGCCGCGCCAGCAAGCAGGCGCGCGCCCAGAGTAAGTCGCAGTGAACGGATGCCGAACACGATTCGGTTGTAGGGTTTCAGAGGTCCAGGGGCAAGCCTTCTCCTTTTGCCCATCGCCTTCACGGACGCGGCTGCGGCATCCTGTGCCGGTGCAGACGCTCTATCTCGACATCTTCAGCGGCCTGAGCGGCGACATGTTCCTCGGAGCGATGCTGGATCTGGGGGTGGATTTTCGCACGCTGGAGCGGGAGCTCGGGAAGCTGCGGCTGGCAGGGTATCACCTGCACGCGGGCCGCCAGAAGAAGGACTCAATTGACGGCGTGAAGTTCGACGTGCACCTCGACGCCGCGGGATGCGGCGAGGATCACTCGCACAAACACGGTGCGGACGGCGGACACGCCCATGACCATGCGCACGACGGGCACGGGCACTCCCACGATCACGGGTCGGGGATGCAGCGCGACTTCCGGCAGATCCGGGAACTCATCGCCGCCAGCGGCCTGTCGCCCTGGGTGCGGGAAAAGTCGGAGGCGGTGTTCCGGCGCGTGGCGGTGGCGGAGGGCAAGATCCATGGCCTGCCGCCGGAACGCGTTCACTTTCACGAGGTGGGTGCGGTGGATTCCATCGTGGACATCGTCGGCGCGTGCATCGCGCTCGACCTGCTCGGGCGTCCGCGCGTGCTCGCCGGTCCGGTGGTGGAGGGCACCGGCTGGGTGACCTGCGCGCACGGGCGCTTCCCGATCCCGACCGCAGCCACCCTGGAGATCCTGGGCGCCCGGGGCATCGCGGTGTCCCAGTGCGAGGAGCCGAACGAACTGGTGACCCCCACCGGCGCCGCGCTGCTGGCGGAGTTTGCGGAATCCTTCGCGCCCATGACCGGGCTGGTCCCGCGTCGCATCGGATACGGTCTCGGCACCCGGAGCAACCGCACCCGTCCCAATGTGGTCCGGGCCGTCCTGGCGGAGGCGGCCGACGCGGTCGCGCCGGTTCACGATTGGGAGACCGACACCATCGCCGTCCTGGAGACCAACCTCGACGACGTGACCGGGGAGGTGCTCGGGCACCTGGTGGAGTCCACGCTCAAGGCCGGTGCACTCGACGTGTTTCACACCGCAATCCAGATGAAGAAGAACCGGCCGGGAGTGCTGCTGACGGTGCTGTGCGCCGCGGCGGATGCCGACCGCTTCACCGAACGTCTGCTCCGGCACACCAGCGCCTTCGGGGTGCGCCGTTCGCTGCGGGAGCGCCGCAAGCTGAAGCGGGAGATGGTCGCGGTGCGGACGGAATTCGGCGAGGTGCCCGTCAAGATCGGGCGCCTGGATGGCGAGATCCTCCAGGCGGCGCCCGAGTTTGACGCCTGCCGTGACAAGGCGGTCCAGGCCGGCGTGCCGGTCCAGACCGTTTTGGACGCAGCGCGGGCGGCGGCGCGGGATCTCCGGTGATCCGGAGTTACGTGATCAGCCGGAGGGTCAGGGGATAGCGGTACAGTTCGCCGTCCGCTGCCTTGAAGCCGCCGATGATCATCAGGATCATCTGGGCAATGCCCAGCGGGACCAGCAGGAAGAAGGTCGTCCCGCAGGTGAGGAAGCCGAGGGCGATCAGCGCCACAGCATAGATCAGCACCGAGATCTGGAAGTTGACCGCCTCCTTGCCGTGGGCGTCCACGGAGGCGCTTTCTGATCGCTTCAGCAGCCACACGATCAGCGGGCCGAGGATATAGCCCACGCCGGTCAGGTAGCCGGAAAAGCCGGCAAGGTGGCAGGCCACCTCCCACCCGCGGGTGCTGCCCGG
>JAFLEG010000409.1 GCA_017302195.1 Verrucomicrobiota bacterium | reverse complement strand
CTTCTGCCTGGTGCTGAGCTTTCTCTACATCGTCGGGTCGGTGGTGCTGCTGGCGCTGGGCAGCCCGTGGGGCTGGCGTCCGGAGGCCATGGACCGCTTCACACCCGCGCGCGCCGCGACCGCCTGGGGTGCCTTCATGCTTATCAGCATCCTGGCCGGATGGCTCCCCCTCCGACTCGGCCTCCGCAAGGTCGCCGTGACGGAACTCTGATCAGCCCGCTGACCGCCGTTCCACGAGGAACGGCTCGACCACTTCGGTGATCCCCTTGACCCGCACGGGGGGCCTCGGGGTCATCGCAAAGGCATCCCCGGCGGCCTCATGCACCGCCCGGCTCACCACCACCTCGCCTCCGGCCGCCTGGGTCTGAAGCCTCGCCGCCACCACCACGGTGTGCCCGAGGGCGGTGAAGTTCACCTGGCGCTCCGGATTGCCCACCAGTCCGACCACCGCCTCGCCCACGTGGATGGAGATGCCGACCTGAAGCGAGCGGTCGCCGCCGGCGGTGCGGTCCGCCGACATCGCCAGCGCCGCGTCCCGCATGTCGAGGGCGGCCCGGACCGCAGCCTGCACCGAACCGCCGCGCTCCAGGCGGAACAGCGCCATCAGTCCATCCCCGGTGTATTTGTCGAGCAGGCCGCCGTGGCGGTGGAGCGCCTCGGTCATGCCGTGCAGGTAGGCGTTGACCGCCCGCATGACCTCCTCGGGAGTGTGCGCCTCGGCGAACTGGGTGAAGCCGCGCACGTCGGCGAACAGCACCGCCACCGGTTCCCGCTGCCCCCCGGTTCCCAGCGGCGCGGCGGCGGGCGCGAGCAGTTCCTCCACCACCTCCGGGGCGACAAAGCGGTCGAGCAGGAACCGGCTGCGTTCCCGGGCCCGCTGCTCCAGCCGGAAGGTGAGCTGGGTCACCAGCAGGAAGGAGCATACCGCCGCCGCGGTCGGGAACACCGGATCCAGCCAGTCGCCCCGGGCCAGCAGGACCAGGAAGGCCACGCCGGTGACCAGCACCACCGCCGCGAGAAGGCCCGCGGCCTTGATCGGATTCCGCCGCACCGCGAGGCGTCCGATGACCCAGGCGCAGAGCAGCGCCCACAGCCCCTGCCGAACCGGGGACACCGGATGCACAAAGAATTCCCCCAGCAGGGTCCGGACACCATGCGCCACCATCTCCATCGGCGAAATGGCGCCACCGGGACTGGCCAACGGCCGGGCGCGCAGCGGCTGCAGGAGAACCACCCGGTCCCGGAAGAAGGCTTCTGCCGGAAGCCACGCGCCTCCTCCCGCGGCCTCCGGATCAAACAGGGGTTCCGCGTTCAGGACGCTGGAATACGGAATCCGCGGAAACTCCCGTCCGCGCGACGGTGTCACGAAGTCCAGGAGCAGGCGTCCTGACGCCGCATCCATCACCGGATACTCCCGGTCCAGCACCCGGACCCGACGCTCCGGAAGCGGCACCGGATGCACGTTGGTGGACCCGTGGAGCGCCGCCGCAAGGAGCAGCGAGGCCGGGGGCGGTTCGTCCTCCGCTCCCCCGAGCGGCAGCGCGGGCAGGGCCGCGATCTGCACCGGCGACCAGCGGGCGGAGCCGACCGCCGCCGCCGCAGATCGCAAGGCCTGCAGAGTCGCCTCCGGTGGGTCGGGAACGGCGTTGGTCTCCCGCCCGAAATCCAG
Source organism: Verrucomicrobiota bacterium (assembly GCA_017302195.1). Classification (GTDB taxonomy): domain Bacteria; phylum Verrucomicrobiota; class Verrucomicrobiia; order Limisphaerales; family UBA9464; genus UBA9464. Next base: position 3,301 of record JAFLEG010000409.1, on the reverse strand, counting down.
TCCGCTCCGTCCGGGCCCCAGCAGGAGGACATTGCCCGCCTGGCGCATGGCGGTCAGGAGATCCCCACGGTGCGCCTGATTGCGGACCCGTTCGGCGGCGTCCGGCGGCGGCAGGTCGGCCTCAAGGACCGCGTCCACCAGGGGGGCATCGGCCTCCGGCAACGGCAGCACGATGCGCCGGGCCCCCAGCGTGGACAGCGTGCGGAGAAGCGCCGCGTGCACCCCGGCCTCGGAGTTGGTGGTGGTGGCGGCCCGGCGGGTGGCGACGTCCCACTCCAGCAGCCCCACCCGGCTGAAGGAAGCCCCCGGCAGCACCCGGACCCGTGCCGCGCGATCCTCCGGACCGGGGGCAATCCAGGGGGGACGGGAGGGCGGCGTGATCTGCAGGCGGCCGGGATAGGCCCCGTTCAGAATCTGGACGCCGTACAGCAGCGCCGACGCCTGCAGCGGCAGCAGGAGCTTCAGCGAGGCGGCAGCCCAGACGATGAGGAAGGCGGTCACGGCGAGCGCCTCGGCCCGAAGGTCGAGCGACCGTCCGGCCCGACGTCGCCAGACCAGCCACCGCAGCAACTGGGCATCGAGCCAGACCGCCGGATCGGGGCCGCCCGAGCGACGCATCCAGGCCTCCATCAGCAGCACGCCCGCCGGAATCCCGGCGACCGCACACTCGACCCATTCGACCGGCGCCGCCCAGGAACTCCAGGCCGCCCAGAACATCGCGGCGGCCGCGGTCCACAACCACCACCACCGGATGGCGCGGCGCGTTCCGGCACCCGGCGCCGGATCCCTCCGCGCCCGATACGCCCCGAGCGCGGCGCCGGCCAGGGTCCACAGCAGGCAGCCGACAAAGAGCAGCGGCAGGAAGACCACCACCGAGATGGCGTAAAAGACCGACGAGGGCAGCCATTGACCGGTCACCTCCACCAGCACGGGCTCGAGCGTGGATCGCAGCAGCAGCGTGCCGAGGATCGCCGGCCAGAAGGCCCACCGAACCATCATCCCAAATTCGCGCAGCCAGCGGAACGGATGCCCCAGGGCCCAGACGCCCACGACGACCAGCACCAGCGCATTCAGGGCCGTCCAGGTGCCGGCGGCGGCAGCGCGCGTTCCGGGCAGGGACAGGGACCCCAATCCGATGGCCAGCCCGCCGGCCAGCATCCACCCCAGCGTGCGTCCGTCCGAAACCCGCCCCCCTCCGCCGCCCTCCATCGCACTCCGCGCGACGGAGACGAGCCGCGGGGGGGCATCCGATGGAGGCGGTCCCGGAGGGCGTTGGGAATTCCGGGGCATGGGGAACCGTGGGAAAACCCGCGTACACGGCGCCGCTCACGCCCATCCGGAGAGATCGGGAGCCGCCGCCGTGTAGGCAACACCCGTCCGGGGCTCGGCCATCATCGGGGCCACGGCATCGCGCCAGGCGGCGTAATGGAGCGTCGCCTTGTGCCGGGCCGGGGCCTCGTCGTCACGGTACACCTCCACCAGCACGAACCGCGTGGGGTCGTCGGCCTGCTGCACGATGTCAAACCGCGCCACCCCCGGTTCCCGCAGCGAGGCGGCGGCGTTGGCCCGTGAGGCCTCAACGAACGCCGCGACGGCATCCGGTCTCACCCGCACCTGCACCAGGACAATGCGCATCAGGACTCCCGGACCTACGCGTTCTGCGCCGCCGCCGGCACGGCCTGCTTCCGGGAGTACGGCGAGTGGAGGTTGAAGTAGATGCCGCAGAGCGGACGCGGCCCGTCGGTCTGGCTGAGGATGATGGTCAGCACCCGGTTGAGCGCGATCCCGTGGCGCATGCCCGGAGCGCGGCCGTTATAGGCATTGATGGCCTTGGCCATCAGGGACTGCAGCGACTCCGAGCATTCCTCCGGGACCTGGTCGAGACACACCACATACCGCTCGTAGTTGCGCAGCGCGGCCGCCATCTCCGTTGCGAAAGTCTCCACCGTGAGGTCCACGGGCCGAGGGTACGGAGGAACAACGCCAAGTAAAGAAAGCGGAGGGCCGCCGCCCGCGGATTACTCCCGCCAGCCGTGGTGCTCGCGCACCTGGATCATGGCGGCCAGGATGTTGTTCCAGGTCTCCTGCTTCTTCAGCATGTCATTCGGGAACATGCAGCCGTCCCAGCAGATGTGGCGGGTCTTGCGGGTCACCTTGCCCTGGCCGTCGCGGAGCCAGTAGCCGGCGTCGCGCACCACGCTCAGCTTGCCCTGCACGTCGTTCACCGGACAGTGCTTGCCGGTCTTCTCGTGGTCGCCGGACCCCTTCACCGTCGCGTCGTTCTGCGCGACATGGAAATCCGTCGTCCAGGGCCGCAGGGCATCGGTCATCTTCTTCATCGCGGCGTGAAAGGCGCCCGGCTCCCAGTGGAAATTTTTCGGCACGATGCGGTGCTCGGGGGCGTTGTAGCCGAGGGTGTACAGCAGCGTGTGCGCCATGTCGGCCTGGAAGCCCACCACCTTGGGCATGCCGGTCTCCTCCAGGGTGCGGAGCATGTATTTCCACGAGTGCATGCCGCCCCAGCAGATCTCGCCCTCGGCTGCCAGGCGCTCGCCGGCATCCTTGGCCACCTTGCCGCCCTCGCGGAAGGTTTTGGCGATGAGCTTGGTGTTGCCCCTGGGATCCTTGTCCCAGTCGGTCACCGAGGCGGCGGAATCAATGCGCACCACCCCATGCGGACGCACGCCCAGTTCGCGCAGGCGTTTGGCGATCCGGCAGGCCTTGCGGACGGCGGTCACCCAGTGGGCCCGCTTGGTCTCGTCGCCCATGGCCGAACCTTCGAACCACACCGGCGCCACCACCGACCCCACCACGAAGCCCTTGGACCGGATCTTGTCGGCGAGGCGCTTGATCCCGTCGTCGTCGAGGTCAATGTCCACATGCGGGTTGTAGAGAAACAGGTCCACGCCATCGAAACGCACCCCGCCCACCTCGGCCCTGGCGGTCAGGTCGAGCATGGTGTCGAGGTCAATGGCCGGCTCGGCGCCCGGACTCCCCTTGCCCACCAGGCCGGGCCACATGGCATTGTGCAGCTTGGGGAAGTTGTTGGAGGCGGGTGCGGGCCTGGCCTTGACGGAAGATTTCGTGGATCGCGAGCTCATGAGATGATGTGGCAGTGCAATGCCGCAAAATGCCCGCCAAGAAAAGCCGCAATTCGCCCCGCGTGGAGTGCACGGCAGGGCGGTGAGCAAGGAGGGTGAAGTGAGGTTGGGGTAGAGCGGGTTAGGGCGATTGTGGTGGCGCCCGGGCTTGGGGTCTGATGGAGTTTGGTCATGGCAGTGCACCTGGCGAACACGGAGGG
>JAFLEG010000041.1 GCA_017302195.1 Verrucomicrobiota bacterium | reverse complement strand
GCACCTCCCGCCGCATTCCGGTCCGCAGCCAGGGTGCGGCCGAGCTGGGCCCGGGCCCCCTGTTCGACATGCCGATGGGCGTGGGATGGGAGCGCAGCTATGTGATGGGGGATGGATCGGTTCAGACGATGAGCAGTCCTGATGGCGATTTCACCGCGGTGGAGCAGAAGCTGACCGGTCCGCAGGTGGCCGCCGGGCCGTAGTGGATATGGTGGCATGGGGACCGCATGCGTCCCACGTGCCGAATCCGGCGTCCTCGCCGGATGCCTCGTCGTCCGATTTCACTCCCCGGCGCCACGACCATCCACCGCGCTGGGAGAGGAATGGTCCACGAGGTCACGGGCGAGACGCCCGGGAGGACACGCGAGACGCGTGTGCTCCACATCCTTCCTGCTTTCTTCGAGGCCATGGGGGCGTTACTGCTCAAGGCACCTGCCATGAATCCCGTCCTGAGTTTCCGCTCCTCCCGCCGCCGCTTCCTGCGGCGATCCGCTGCCGTCACCGCCGGATTTCCCCTCATCAGCCGATTGCCGGTGCTGGGCGCCAACAGCCGCCTCAACATCGCCGGCATCGGCGTGGGCGGGAAGGGCATGGTGGACATCACCGGATGCGACACCGAGAACCTGGTGGCCCTGTGCGATGTGGATGACGTCCGCGCCGCGGATGCCTTCAAGCGGTTCCCCGATGCCCGGCGCTTCCGGGACTTCCGCCAGATGTTTGACCGGATGGGCCGCGGCGTGGACGCGGTGACGGTGTCCACGCCCGACCACATGCACTTCCTGCCGGCGATGTGGGCCATCGAGCGCGGCATGGGGGTGTACTGCCAGAAGCCGCTCACGCACACGATTGACGAGGCGCGGCGCCTCACCGAGGCGGCGCGCCGGAAGAAGGTCGCCACCCAGATGGGCAACCAGGGCCGGTCGAATCCGCAGCTCCGCCGCGAGGTGGAATGGGTGCGCGCGGGCGTGCTGGGCACGGTGCACGAGGTGCATTGCTGGACCGACCGGCCGGGCCGCTGGTGGAAGCAGGGCATGGAGGCGCCCACCGACATCCGGCCGGCTCCCGCCACCCTGGACTGGGATCTCTGGCTCGGCGTCGCGGCTCCGCGCCCGTACAGCCCCGCCTACGCGCCCTTTGCCTGGCGGGGCTTCTGGGATTTCGGCACCGGCGCCCTCGGCGACATGGGATGCCACCTCTTCAACCTGCCCGACATGGCACTGGGCATTCGCGACGCCACCCGCGTCGAGGCCTGGAGCGAGGGCATGACTCACGTGGCTGGTCCGCGTTGGTCGGTGGTCCGCTGGGACATTCCCGCCGAGGGTCCGCGCCCCGCGTTCACGCTGTGGTGGTACGATGGGGGCAAGCTGCCTCCCGCCGCGCTGTTCCCCGGCGAGACCTACGCCGACAACGGGGTGATCTTCGTCGGCGACCGGGATGTCATGCTCACCAACTACAACGGCGGGGCGAAGTTCCGCTCCGGCCGGACCGCCGCGGATTTCCGCTCGGTGCCGGAGACATTGCCCAAGTGCACGGACTGGGATCGCTGCCACTATCGGGAGTGGATCGAGGCCTGCAAGGGAGGGCCGAAGGCGCTGTCCGACTTCGAGGTGGCGGGGCCGATGACCGAGGTGGTGCTGTTGGGCAACGTGGCGGTGCGGTCCGGACGCCCCCTCACCTGGGACCGGACCCGGATGCGGGTGACCAACGATGCCGACGCCAACCGCTGGGTGCGGCAGCAGGACCGGCGCGGATGGACGCTGTGAGAAGGATGAACGAGGAAGGATGAGGGATGAGGCGAACACCTCGCGCCTTCACTTCATCACTCAACGCTCATCGTTGATCCCTCTCCGAGCGCCAGCGCCAGCGCGCCCACGGGCACCGAATCCTCACCGAGACCCGCGAGGGCGATGTGGGGACCGGGTTGGAAGGAGTCCATGACGTAGGGCGGCAGGGCGGACGCCACCGCCTGGCGCAGGGGCTCGCCGATCAGGGAGACCCCGCCGCCGAGGACGATGACCTCGGGATGGAACAGTTGGACGGCATGGGACAGCGCGAAGGCGAGGTTGTCGGCCAGTTCGCTCAGAATGGCGTGGGCGAGTTCATCGCCCTGAGCCAGCGCGGGCGCCAGCGCGCGTGCTTCGCCTCCTTCGCGATCGCCCGCGAGGGACGCCAGCGGGCTTCCCGGGTGCAACCGGACAGCCTCCCGGATCCGCCGGTCCACCGCCCATCCCGAACACCGCTCCTCGACGCGCACGCCGGATTTGTCGAGGCAGAGGTGTCCGATCTCCGCCTCGCCGGGAACCGCCCCGTGGTAGATCCGGCCGTGCACCACCAGGCCGCCGCCCACGCCGCTGCCCATGTTGATCCAGAACACCGGATTCGCTCCGCGTCCCGCGCCGTGCACCGCCTCGCCGAGGGCGGCCACATTGGCGTCGTTGTCCACGTGCACCGGAATCCCGGTCTGCGCCGCCATCCAGGCGCCGAGCTCGAACTCGCTCCATCCGGCGATCTGATGCGAGCAGCAGATGCGTCCGGTGCGGTGATCCACCGGCCCGCCAAAGCCAACGCCCACCGCCGCCGGGCTATGGCGCGCGACGAGTTCAGGCAGCACCCGGGAGAGCTGCCCTCGAATGCCGGCGCCGCCGGCCTCCCGGTCCACCGTCAGGCGCTGCCGGTCAAGAATGCGTCCCGAGGCGTCCCCGGCCACCACCTGCAGCTTGGTCCCGCCAATCTCCACTCCAAGTACGGTCACGGGGACGAGGCTAGGAATCCGGCGCGGGATTCCAAGAACGCACGCCGGCCGGTGATCCGGTTCAGTGCTGTTTGCCGGGAGCCGGAGGATTACAGCGCGTCGATCGGTGGCGCCGTCCGAAAGGCGATGGGCGCCGCAGACACCCCGTTGGTGCTGCCCCGACGGTAGCCGAGCAGGTCCACGGTGACCTGGGTGTAGCCGGCGGACCGCAACTGCGCCGCCACCCGGGCGGCCATCTCCGGATCCACCAGCCGTGGCAGCTCGTCGGTCCCCACCTCGATGCGCGCCAGGGCGCCGGCGCGCAGCTCGTGATGCCGGACCCGCACCTCGCGGAATCCCAGATCCCGCAACCGGTCCTCCGCCTGCTCGATCTGCATCAGCTTCTCCGGCGTGACCGCCTCCCCGGTGGGAATCCGGGAGCTGAGGCAGGCGAGCTGCGGCTTGTCGGCGGTGGGCAGGCTCGGGGAATCGGCGATCACCGCCAGGGCGCGACCTCCCAGGACCTCATGGGCCACCCGGGCCAGGAACCCCGAGTCCACGCCGCCCGAATACGCGATCACGAATGACCCGCATCCCCGGAGCGCCTCCCGGAGCGCCGCCTATCGTTCATCCAGCGTCATTCGAACGTCATGAAGCCCGATGTGGTCAAGTCGAGTGCCCGGGCGCCACATCCTGTGGACGGTCGGGAAACAGGGAGTCCAGGCCGCGGAGAAACTGGTGGAAACTGGGTGATCTGTTCTCTCGCGGATTCATGAATGGCGCCACCGTTTGGGCGAGCCGAATCTTCCCAAGGCCGCCGGGAAAGTGTCCCGCGTGTTGAAGGATCCTTTCGAGGGCCTCCCAGGTGCCGCCAGGAACCTCGTCCGGATTCCGGAATCGGGCTTTCTTCCCAAGGTTCACCGGAACTCCAGGATAGGCGGCGCAGAGGGCGGCGGGATCTCCCAGATACCATGCCTCGAGTTCCTCAATCGCGATCCGGTTGAGCACCGTCACCGGTCCACCGCCGGCTGTGGAGCGGGTTCGGAGCCCTGCGGATGCGGCAGCCCCTTCAAGTTTGCGCTTCAGCGAGCGGCAGTCCTCGCGGTCCTGATCTATCAGGACGACGATCTTCAGGTGGTTTCCGGCGTCTCTTCGATAGGCTCTGAGACGCGACTCGAGCCGACCCAGCAGGTCGCGCTTTCCCTGAAAGATAATGGACCTCCACGTGGCTCCAGCGGGAAGGATGCGGGGCAGGATACCGGCAAGGAACGCTGCCGCAGACGGCTCCTCCAGAAAAAACTCAAGGTGCATCGCCGTCGCCGTCGTTGGGCTGCACTCCATTGTGAATCACGTCGCCGTCCCCGGTCAGGGGGTCCCCGACATCGAATTGCCCTTCCATCCACAATTGGCCCAGGAGTGCTCCATGCTCCATCAACTCACGGATGCGCGGAATGTCGCAGACGCGGCGTGTCTTCGAGTAACCCTTCGCATCGCGAAACAGCACCCACACCTCCTCCGATCGCAGGGCATTCACGAAGTAAGGCGAATGGGTGGTCACCAGGAGTTGGGAGACGGAGGATCGGTCGCGGCACTCCTCCGCCAAGAGGGGAAGCAGGCGTGGATGCAGTTGGTTTTCCGGTTCCTCCAGACCAATCAACTTCGGCGGAGCGGGATCGTGAAGCAGGCAGAGGTACGCGAGCATCCGGAGTGTCCCATCGGAGGCGAACCTCGCATCAATCGGACGAGAAAACGGCGCATCCTTGAACTGAAGGGACAGCCGTCCATCGGGAAAGGCATCCGTTGCCACCCCCTCCAGCCTGGGCACACCTTCCACAAGCCGTTTCAGTATGGTTCGCAGGACCGGTTCATGCCGTTCGGTCAAATACTGAATCACATTGGCCAGGTTATCGCCCGATGCACTGAGATGTTCCTGAGGGCTGGAATCGGCTATGCTCCGGAGACGATTGGTATCCAGGTGGGGCAGATGCCAGCCGGTGATAAACCGTCTGAGCGCAGCCACCTCGGGAAACCCGGTGAACTGTCCGTAGGCATCGGCCGCGAGCACCTCATGGGACTCCATCTCCTCCTCGGAGGAAGGCATTTTGTACCGCTGGCCGCCGCGCTTCAGAATGCTTCGAACGCGGCCGAATCCAGGGCGTCGCCTGCCAAAATCGAGGAAGCGTGTTGGCCTGCCGGCGGGGCCGTCTTTCCAATCCATCCATTCACGCGCCACCACCGGTCCGGAGGTGCTTTCGTCTTCGTTGACCTCCAGGTGATAGGTGATCAACGGACGTCCTCGCCTCTCTCGAAACTGAACATCAAACGTCACGGGGCCGATCGAATCCCGCGTCCGCAGTTCCTTAAAACGCCCCCGCCGGTCCCACGCTTTTCGCAATCCCCCCTCGAAACTCTCTGCAAGAAACGCGAGTGCATCGAGGAGCGTGGATTTGCCGCTTCCGTTCGGTCCTGTAAGTACGGTGAACGGCTGGATCTTCTTCAGATGAACATCTCTCAGCGCCCTAAAGTTCCGAACGCGGAGAGACTCGATGCGAGGCGGAGGAATCCAGACCTTCGTTCCTAGAGGCGACTGGGGCATGTCTCAGGACATTGTGGAATGGCGGACAGAGCAGAATCAACGCTGGTTCAAGCCTTCATCCGGCCCTGGGCGTGCGATCAAGTTGAGCGACAAGACGCCTGATGGAAACATCACTCCAGACCAATCCGGCCTGCCGCGCCTTGCGCGGTCCAGTTCAGGCCGGTCCGGCACCGGCATCGGGTGCCGGGGCGGGCGCGGGTGGCCGGGCCGACCAGAGCGCAGGATCAGCCGCCGCGATGGATTCTATGCGGAAGCGCCGCCGGGAGCCGCCCTCTCCGAACTCCGCCTCGGCGCCCGGCGCCTTGTTGAGCAGTGACTGGGCGGCCGGGGAGAGATAGCTCACGATGCCCTTGTCGGGATCGCCATCCCAGGCCCCGAGGAGGTGGAAGGTCTCCGGCTTCCCGCTGTCGAGATCGGTCACGGTGACCGAGGTGCCGATGCTGGCGACGTCGGTGCGGGCCCCGGCAAAGTCGGTGCCGCGCGCACGGCCGAGCTGGGCTTCCAGCTCGTGTTTGCGGCGGTTCAGGACCTTCTGCTGCTCCTTGGCAAACTTGTACTCGGCGTTCTCCCGCAGGTCGCCGTAGCTGCGGGCCAGGGCGATGTCCTTGACGTTGGCCGGGATGGCCTTCTGCACCAGTTCCTCGTATTCGCGCTTGCGCCGCTCGAGGCTGGCCCAGCTCACCTGGATGGTCTTGTCCTCGCGGGTGTTGTCGCCGGTGATCATCTCCTGGATCGCCGGGTACATCTTCACGATGCGCGCGAGCAGGGATCGTTTATCCATGTCATCGAAGCTCGGGCTCAACTGCAGCGTGCGGGTGAGGTCGCGGATGATCTCGATGTCGGCCGACTCGATGAGGTCGGGCAGCAGTTGCTGGTCCTCCAGCACGTAATCGCGGAGCCGGTTGGACTTCTTCTCCAGGAACTGATCGCGCTCGATGGCGCTGAGCATGGACCGGAAGACCTCCGGCGTGAGGAGGTCGGCAAAGAAGTCGCTGCGCTCCTTGCCGAACCAGAGCAGCAGCTCGCTGCTGGCGCCGTGCTGGCTGATGAGGCGGGCCAGCGTGTCCTTGAGCAACGTGCCCTTCCCCTCCTGCAGCAGCACGCGGGCCGCCTCGCCGGCGAGCTTGGCCGGGACGTCGTTGATGAGCAGGACGATCTGGGGCGCCCAGTCGGGCACGGCATCGCGGAAGGACTCCAGCGCGCGCCGGTGCTTGGCCGCGGGAAGTTCGTCGAACAGGTCGCGGATGCGCAGGCGCTGTGACCAGACATCCTTCGCGGCCACGTCGCCCTCGGCCGCGGTCCGCTGCGATGCGGCGCGCAGTTCGTCCCGCACGAAGATGCCCTCCAGGGATTCCGACTGGCGCGTGTTCAGGTGGCTCTGGATCTCGGTGTTGAGCTGGGTGATGACCTCATCCACCAGCGCCGCGTCGGTGATGTCGGCCAGGCTTTTCAGGATCTCGTGAGCCACCACCACCCGGGCCTTGAGCCCGCGCGCCGCGCGAAACTCCGCCCGCAGCCTCTCGGCCAGCGGCAGTTGCTCCGCCTGGTACACCACCGGATCGGTCTTCTTCAGCGGCACCTGGAAATGGCCGTCCTTCTTGAGCTCGGCCCGGGCCGCCTCCCACCACTTCTTCCAGTCGCTCTGGATGACGTCGGGAACGAGCACCGCCTGGATCTGGTCGGCCGTCGCCCGGCCGCCCTGGCTGTCGAGAACCAGCTTCACCACCTCAAGATGGTGCAGCGCCGCCATCTGCTGGAGCCCCTTCAGGTTCGAGTACTTCCGGGCCAGGATGTGATCCTTGGAAATCGGCTTCAGCGACTCCGCGGAGAACGCCAGATCCATCGCGTGGCCGGGCTTCGAGGTGAAGTCAATGATCAGCCGACCGGCGATCCCGTCGAGGGTCTTCACCTTCCCGAATCCCCAGCTCTTGTGCTGGCAATAGCCCGCCTCCATGAGGGCGGAAAGCGACGCCACATGCTTCGGATGGATTTTTCCGGCGGCCACCAATTGATCCATTTCCTCTTTCATACGGCAAAGAATTGTCCCGTTTGGGACAGGCGGGCAGTATGCCCGGCGGATGGTTTCCGCACCAAGACAATTTGCATCCCGCTTCTTGCTCTCTCTGAAAAGTCCGGGGGATTTCGCGGAACACCGCATGGAGTCGGCGTCCGATTTTTCGGCCCTGGCCGCGGCCGACCGCCGGCTCGCCCAGGAGCTGGTCCTGGGCGTGCTCCGCTGGCGTGATGCCCTCGACTGGCTCATCGCGCGGCGGTCGGGCGGCCGCCCCCAGGAACCGGTGGTGCGCGAGGCGCTCCGGCTGGCGTTCTACCAGGTGTTCTGGCTGGACCGCATCCCCGACCACGCGGCGGTGCACGACGCGGTGCAGTCGTGCCGTGATGCCGGTCGTTCGCGCCAGTCGGGGTTCGTCAACGCCGTGCTGCGCGGCAGCCTCCGGGAGCGCGAGGCGGTCCGGAGCCTCCTCACGGACCTGCGTCACAGCGATCCCGCCACGGGCTGGTCGCATCCCGCCTGGCTGGTGGACCGCTGGCGCACCGCCCTCGGACCCGAACAGCTCCAGCGGCTGCTGGCCTGGAACAACACCCCGCCGGGCGTGAGCGTCCGGGTCAATGCGCTGAAGACCACTCCGGACGCCCTCGCCGCACGCTGGGCCGGGGAAGGTGTGTCTGCGGCACCGCGCTCCGTGGAGTGGGCGCCGTTCGCGGCGGTCTTCGACCTGCTCGGGCATCCCCCGCTGGCCACGCTGCCCTCCTTTCGCGACGGCGGGTTCTACGTGCAGGATCCCAGCACCCTGCTGAGCGTCGCCCTGCTGGAGCCGCGTTCCGGCGAGCGCCTGCTGGACGCCTGCGCGGCGCCCGGTGGAAAGACCACGCTGATCGCGCAGCTTCAGGCGGGAAGCGGAGTTCTGGTCGCGGAGGACGCGGCGGCATCGCGGCTGGATCTGCTCCGGGAGAACTGTGAGCGGCTCGGCGCGGACCGCGTGGAGATCGGCCTGCCTTCGGAGAGCCGCGAGGCGGAATTTGACGGCATCCTCGTGGACGCGCCGTGCTCCAACACCGGCGTGCTGCGCCGCCGGGTGGAATCCCGCTGGCGGCTGAGCGCCGCGGAACTGCCGCTGCTGGCGGAACGTCAACTGGCCCTGCTGCGCGCGGCCGGTGCAAGGCTCAGGGCCGGCGGCCGGATGGTGTACTCCACCTGCAGCCTCGAGCCCGAGGAGAACCGCGCCGTGGTGGACCGGTTTCTGTCCGGGACGCCGGAGTTTGTCCTCGAGACGGACCGGCAACTCCATCCGGTGTCCGACGGCGTGGACGGCGCCTACGCCGCGCGGCTCCGGAAGCGGTAGTTTGGAGGGACTAGGCGCCCGAGTCCCCATTCGAATCCGCCGCGCCCGTGAACGAATGACGCGCACCGCGAAAAGTTCCATCGCGCAGCGCTTCCCCCGTTGCCCGAAACGACTCCACGCGCGCTGCGGAGGAAGTTACGGACGTGCGGAAGCCCGTCCCTACCAAACCTTGGCAGGGGCGTGTTCCACCGCGACCCCATCTGGATCCGCCGCGCCCGTGGACAAGTGATGCACATCGCGGGAAGCCCCGACGCGCAGCGCTTCCCGTTCGACGCATTGCCTTCCCCGGGACGTTGGCGCATGTACAGGGCATGTCCTCCCGGCGTACCAGCCCCGCATGGAGTTCCCGGGTTGCCGGAGTCCTCAGCCTGCTGTGGGCCGCCACCGGATGCTCCCCCGAGCCGGCGCCGCCGGTGGCGCCATCCCCTCCCGCCGGCGTGGTGGCGGCCGATCCCGAGGGCCCTGCCTCCGACCGCTTCCAGGACAGCCTGCCACGGCAGGGCGGTCCGGAGGGCTACGTGGGCTCCGAGGTTTGCCGGTCCTGTCACAGCGAGCAGTTCCAGAGCTGGCATCGGTCCTACCATCGCACCATGACCCAGTACGCGACGCCGGAGACGGTGCGGGCGGACTTCCACGACGTGGTCCTCACCAATGCCGGCACCCGGTTCCACCTGGGGGTGGAGGGCGAGGAACTCCGGGTGCACATGGAGCGGATCGCCGGTGCGGAGGCGACGGACGAGGTGCCGGCGGCGCTCGACACCCGGGTGAGCCTGGTGACCGGATCGCACCACATGCAGGTCTTCTGGGTGCCCGGCGGCTCGGGCAATACGCAGGTCGGATTCCCCTTCACCTGGCTGATCCCGGAGGCGCGCTGGGTGCCGCGCAACACCACCTTCCTTCGCCCGCCGGGGGCGCCGCACGCCACCGAAGTGTGGAACGTGATGTGCAGCCGCTGCCATGCGACGGCGATCGAGCCGCGCGTGGACTCCGTGAACCGGGTCATGGACTCGCGCGCCGCGGAACTCGGCATTTCCTGCGAGGCCTGCCATGGCCCCGGCCAACGGCATGTCACCGCGCGCGAGGCCGCCGGTGCTTCAGCGTCCCGCCCGGCGGCGGAGATTCTGCGGTCGGAGATCCGGCATCCCGAGGGGCTGGATCCGGTGCGCGCCTCAGAGACCTGCGGATTCTGCCACTCGATGAAGTGGATTGACCGCTCGGAGTCCTGGCGCACCCACGGGTTCCGGTTCCGTCCCGGCGACTCCCTGGAAGCCACCACACCGCTGATCCAGCCGGCGCGCGCGGAACGGGTATCCGGTCTTCAGGAGTACCTGGCGAAGAACCCCGGGCTGCTGAACGACTATTTCTGGAGCGACGGCATGGTCCGGGTGAGCGGTCGCGAATACAACGGACTCGAGCAGTCTCCCTGCTTCCAGGGCGGCAGGTTTTCCTGCCTCTCCTGCCACTCCATCCATGACAGCGATCCGAACGACCTGCTGTCAGCGACCGGCCGAAGTTCCCAGGCCTGCACCCAGTGTCATGAGGCGTATCGGGATGCGGAGGCCCTTGGGAAACACACCCACCATCTCCCCGGGTCCTCCGGCGGCGACTGCTACAACTGCCACATGCCGCACACCACCTACGGCGTGCTCAGCGCGATTCGCAGCCATCAGGTGAGCAGCCCGCGCGTCGCCGATGCGCTGGCCACCGGACGCCCCAATGCCTGCAACCTATGCCACCTCGACCGGACGCTCGAATGGACGGCGCAGCATCTCACCGGATGGTTTGGACATCCGGCACCGGCGCTGAGCGAGACTCAGAAGACGGTGGCGGATTCCGTCCGGCTGGCACTTTCGGGGGACGCCGGCCAGCGGGTCCTGATGGCCTGGCACCTCGGATGGGAGCCGGCGCGCCAGGCGTCTGGAACCTCCTGGATCCCTCCCTTCCTGGGCCTGCTCCTGGACGACCCCTACGCGGCGGTGCGCTGCGTGGCGGACCGTTCCCTGCGCGCGACCGCACCCGCACTGCGTCCGTCCGGCTACGACTACGTGGTGGATCCGGCCGAGCGCCGGCCGGCGTGGGAGTCGGTGTGGGGGTCCTGGGTCCGGGAAACCGCCGGGACTGCGGCGCCCCCGCTTCCCGCCGCGGTCCTGGTGCGCCCCGAAACGGACCTGGACATCCAGCGCCAGTTGGGACCGCTGCTCGAAGCGCGGGACGAGCGTCCCATCCGCCTGCGGGAATAGTTCCCGCGAGCCTATCGCACTTTCCTGGCAGGGCGAATCTCCGCTAAGCCGTGAGCCTGTGGAGTCATCAAGCTGGAGGACGAGGAATCCGGCGGGACACCGGATTCAGCACGCGCGTCCCGCACGTCGTTCCGGGTGTCCCGCCCGGGACCTCGTGGACCATTCTCCTCCCCATGCGGTGGATGGTCGCTGCCGGGGCAAAAGAGGACAACCGCGGTTGAATGCGGCCAGCAAAAAGGGCATCCACCCCCCGGTGGATGCCCTCACACAAGTGCTCTGGGGGTTCAGCGTCCGGTTTCCATCATCGCGATGGCCCGATAAGCCTCCTTGGCCGGTTCGCTGTCCCCCATCTCCATCACCAATTGATCGAGAACCTTCTGACGCAGCCGGCGATACTCCGGCTGGGTTTTCTCAGTCACGCTGCCCTTGACCTCGGCCAAACCCGCAACCGTGGTCTCGTAGTCCTTCTTGGAGAGCGCATCCACCACCTTGCTGGCGCCGGACAGCGTGAACGGCTTGTCGGCATCGGGATCCTTGTCGCTCTCGCCGCAACCGGCGCCCAGCAGGCCGATCAGCAACAGGGCGGCCAGCCAGGTCAGGGAGTGTTTCCAGGTCACAACAGGAAGGCTTCGTGGTTAGCGGGCGTAGCCGGGACCATTCAGCAGCTCGTTCGGACGCGGATTCTTCCGCTGGTCGAGGAACTCATTGAAACTGCGGAGCTTGATCAGTCCGGCCGTCCCACCGAAGCGCCCGATCATGGCGCCGCCGCCCCGGTCTTGATTCGCCGTGGAACCGGAATAGTTGGCACCACCGGCATGGCGCTGAGACACGCCTTCACCGCCGGTCTCCGGATTGTTGCCGGCGTCGTTGAAGAAGAAGCCGTCGGTTTCGTTCTGCTCCCACATCTGGATGTCCAGCGGCAGGAAGTCGGTGGTCTTGTAGGTCTTGCCGGCCAGATCCCGGGCCTTCGGCCCCACATAGCCGCCGATGGTGCCATTCCAGCAATAGGAGGTCACCTTCACCGGCCGGGCCAGCCACCAGGTCTTCTGTCGCCCCTGGCCGCGCAGCGCGACATCCTTGGGGCATTCCAGCACCTTCGGGGTGGTCAGGAAGGGACCCAGTTGGCCGATGCGGAAGAACAGTACCTGATTGCTGTACTGGGGAGAATTCTTGTCACGACCGGCGGCACTTCCCGGCGCTCCGGGGCCGCCGGGGATGCGACCCTTGTTGGCGGTGGCATAGGCCCAACAGTCGGGGCCCGTCAGATCGCCGCCCCAGCCCGGGTGCGCCAGATAGTCGTTGTTGTCCGTCGCGTACATGTGGCTCGCGAGCAGGATCTGCTTGACGTTGTTGATGTCCACCGCGAGCTGCGCCCTATCCTTGGCGCGGCTGAGCGCCGGCAGCAGCATGCCGGCCAGGATGGCGATGATGGCGATGACGACCAGCAGCTCGATCAGCGTAAAGGCGCGCCGGCTGTTGCGTCCCATGGGGAGGGCAAACTTGAGGTGATTCATAGGAGCCGTTGAGGAATTGGGAGACTCTGGGCTGACTGTGTGACCTTTGTCAAACTCACACTTCAAGCCGTGGTACGGTCGTGTTCCACCGCGACCCCATATGGATCCGCTGCGTTTGTGGAAGAACGGCGCGGATCGGGGGAAGCCCCATCGCGCATCGCGTCCCGCGTTCCCGCAACTACATCAAACCCCGGGCGGCAGAAGATGGGGTCGTGCAGAAGCCCGCCCCAAACCTTGGGCGCGTTCCACCTCGACCCCATTCAAATCCGCCAAGCCTGTGGACGAACGACGCGCATCGCGGGAAGCCCAACGCGCAACGCTTTCCGCGTTCCCCGCAGCGACTCCACCCGGGCTGCGGTCGAATATGGGGTCGTGCGGAAGCCCGACCCCAATGACATCGTTCTTCGCGCGATGCGCGCTTCCTTCGACTCCGGGGCGCTGGCAGCCTCGGACGCGCATGTCCGATGCGATCCCGGCTCCCGCGGCTCCCGCCCCGCCTGCGTCCAAGGGGGTGGTCTTCCTCCGCCGTCTGGCCAGCACGGTGGTGCTCTGGACCGTGGTGCTGACCGCGGTGTTTTCCACCAATCCGGTGGTGGCCAACTACGTCTTCCTGCTCCTGGTCGCCGGTCTGGCCGCGGCCGGGCTCTGGGAGTTCTACGACCTGGTGCAGCGGCGCGGACTGGTCTGCTTCCGCTGGTGGGGGCTGGTGGCGGGCGTGGTGCTGATGGCGAGCACGCACTACTACGTCACCCACGCCGAGGGCTTCCAGCGCGGGCCGGGCAAGGCCAATGATTTCGAGACCGGGGTGCTGGTGCTGTTCGTGCTCGGACTCTGCCTCC